>DATDGA010000123.1:0-1550 GCA_036522335.1 Burkholderiales bacterium | reverse complement strand
CAAAGGACGCGTGCGCCTCGAGTATATGATCCCGGCGCGTGGGCTGATCGGCTTTCAGACGGAATTTTTGACGACCACGGCCGGCACCGGGCTGCTGAATCACGTGTTCGATCACTACGGCCCGATGAAGAAAGGCGAGCTCGCGGGCCGTACCAACGGCGTCTTGGTTTCGAACGACATGGGTTGGAGCGTGGCGTACGCTCTCTTCGCGCTGCAAGAACGCGGACGCATGCTGATAGGCCCCGGCGAGGAGCTGTACGAAGGCATGGTCGTCGGCCTACATTCGCGCGACAACGATCTCGTCGTCAACGCGCTGCGCGAGAAAAAACTCACCAATATCCGCGCCGCCGGCTCCGACGAAAATATTCTGCTGACACCGCCCATCAAGCTCTCTCTCGAACAAGCGCTCGAGTTCATCGAAGAGGACGAGCTGGTCGAGGTCACGCCAAGCTTCATCCGCGTACGCAAGCGCTTTCTTAAGGAGTCCGACCGCAAGCGCGCCGAGCGCGCGGCGCTAGGCTGAGCCAAGAAGGACGGGTTCGCGATATGCTCACCGGCACGAAGCGCACAGGCCCGATCGTCTTCTGATGTATAATTCGCCCGATGGGTGCTATCTCCTACAACCGCTTTCGTAAGAATCCTGCCAAGGTCATCGAGGATGTATTCGATCACGGTAAGCCGGTGACGGTGACCCGCGCCGACGGCAAGGGCGTCGTGATCGTCTCCCGCGCTGAATTCGAGTCGGGGAAGGAGACCAACCATCTCCTAAGCAGTCGCAAAAACGCTCGACGCCTGCGTGCGAGTATTAAGGAAATCAAGGCGGGCCGCGTGGAGACCGTCGACATTCCGTGAGGGTCGAATTCTCGAAGCGCGCGGCCGAGGAATATCGTTACTGGCAGAAAAAGAATCCCCGCCTCTGGGAAAGAATCAACCGCCTTCTGTACGATATCGCCGAGCATCCCTTTAGTGGCATCGGCAAACCTGAACCGCTGCGGCACGAGGCGCATTACCGGCGAGCATCGCCTTGTGTATCGCGTCGAAAAAAGCGTGATCCAGGTTGCTCCATTTCGCTTCCGTTACGAAAAGTAATCTCTGTAGTCCGTTGCGTGCCTTACGTACGCACATAAGGCCACTTGTGTGCGCTCTCTGGCGGTTCGATCCTCCGCGTTCTCGTCTCCTCACGGGTTTCACTGGTTGGCTCTTCGGGATAAGGTGTGTCGATCCAGCAGGCGGTGCCAACGCGCCCCGAGCGGTGTTTTCTGGTTGCATAAGCGGTTCGAGACGCGCCCCGTAATCCACATGCCTCTCTCCCAGGATTTTCGCAAGCCGCGCCCGCCGAACGCATCGACACCGCCGCGGCTGCGCACCTACTCCCACCCGCGTTACTGGCCCGCCTGGCTCGCGATCGGTTTGTTTCGTTTCCTGAGCTGGCTGCCCGCGCGGGCGCGCTGGCTGCTCGGGGTTGCGCTCGGTGAGTGCGCCTATTGGCTCTACCGCACGCCGACGGTACCGACCAATTTGGCGCTGTGCTTCCCGTCGCTCGCCGCCGA
>DATDGA010000122.1:0-2262 GCA_036522335.1 Burkholderiales bacterium | reverse complement strand
CGATGAATTCGCCGCAATCGAGCAGCTCGACCGCAGCCTTGCGTGCGGCCGCTCCCAGGGCCTCCTGCACCGCGTCGAACTCGCCCTCGTAGTACTCGTGGTTGCCGGCGAGATAGAGCACCGGCTTGTCGAAGGTCTCTCTTGCCCAATCGATTCCTGCCGCGCCGTTGCCGATGTCCCCGGCCAGCACGACGAGGTCGGCGTCATCCGCGGGCGGCGCGAACGGCGCGCGCTCCAGATGGAGGTCGGAATAGATGCGGATGCGCAATTTGGGGCCTCGTGCCAACATTATCGCCAAGCCGCGCGCACGGCGTATGATCACGCGTCTTCAGCAGAAGCGCGGGGCGCCGTAGCCCTCCCGCGCGCTCAGTCAAAAGGAGGGATCGTGGCAAAGTGGGTACGCGTCACCTATCAGGGGCGGGAATACTTCGGCAAGCTCGAGGGCGACGCCGTCCGGGTGCACTCGGGCAACATGTTCTCAGGCGCGGAGGCGACCTCGCAGGCGTTTCCCTTGAGCGCCGCGAAGCTGCTCACCCCGACCGCGCCGAGCAAGATGGTCGCGCTGATCGACAACTACCACGAGCTGGTCACAAAGCTCGGCCATGAGGTCCCGACCGAGCCGCTCTATTTTCTCAAGGGCAGCAACTCGTTCCTCGGGCACAGCGAGTCCATACGCGCGCCGAAATCCTACGGCGGCAAGGTGGTCTACGAGGGCGAGCTCGGCGTCGTCATCGGCAGGCGCGCGAGCGGCGTGTCCGAGAGCGACGCGGCAAGGCACATCTTCGGCTACACCTGCGTCAACGACGTCACCGCGATCGAAATCATCGCCCAGGATCCGGTCTTCGCGCAGTGGACGCGCGCGAAGAGCTTCGACACCTTCGGCGTATTCGGCCCGTGGATCGAGACCGAAGTCGATCCGGGCAAGCTCAGGGTGAAGACCGTTCTCGACGGCCAGGAGCGGCAGAACTATGCGCTCTCGGACATCGTCTTTCCGCCGGCGAAGCTGGTGAGCCTGATCTCCCAGGACATGACTCTCGAGCCGGGCGACGTCATCGCCTGCGGCTCTTCGGTGGGCGTAGGCTCGATGAAGATCGGCAGCACGGTAAGCATCGTCATCGACCGCGTCGGCACGCTCACCAACAAGTTCGAATAGGAAGCCTGGGGGGGAAGGCCGGGCGACGGCGCCGTCAGCGCCGCGTCTTCTTGCGCAGCCTTGCCGCGATGCGCATGCGCAGTGCGCTGAGACGAATGAACCCCGCCGCATCGGCCTGGTTGTAGGCGCCGCGGTCCTCCTCGAAGGTGGCGATCGCGGGATCGAAGAGCGAGTCCGACTTCGAGTCGCGCCCCACGACGATCACGTTGCCCTTGTACAGCTTGAGGCGCACCCGGCCGTTGACGCCCTTCTGCGAGGCGTCGATCAGGGTCTGGAGGAGTTTTCGTTCGGGGCTCCACCAGTAACCGTTGTAGATGAGAGAAGCGTAGCGCGGCATGATCTCGTCCTTGAGGTGCGCGACCTCGCGGTCGAGGCAGATCGACTCGATCGCGCGGTGGGCCCGCAGCATGATGGTGCCGCCCGGCGTCTCGTAGCAGCCGCGCGATTTCATGCCGACATAGCGGTTCTCGACGAGGTCGAGGCGCCCGATGCCGTGCTTCCCGCCGAGTTTGTTCAGCGTGGCGAGCACCGTGGCCGGCTTCATCTTCCTGCCGTTGACGGCGACGATATCGCCTTTGGCGTAATCCAGCTCGAGGGATTCGGCGCGGTTGGGCGCCTTCTCCGGAGACACGGTCCAGCGCCACATGTCCCGCTCGGGTTCGCGCGCAGGGTCCTCCAGGATCCGGCCCTCGTAGGAAATGTGGAGCAGATTTGCGTCCGTCGAATAAGGCGAGCCGCCTCTTTTCTTTCCCTCGATCGGGATGCCGTGCTTGTGCGCGTACTCGAGCAGCTTTTCGCGCGAAGTCAGATTCCACTCGCGCCAGGGCGCGATCACGCGGATGTCGGGCTCGAGCGCGTAGTAGCCGAGCTCGAAGCGCACCTGGTCGTTGCCCTTTCCGGTCGCACCGTGCGCAACCGCGTCGGCCCCGGTTTCCCTTGCGATCTCGATCTGGCGCTTCGCGATGAGCGGCCGGGCGATGGACGTGCCGAGCAGGTACTCGCCTTCGTAGATGGCGTTGGCCCGGAACATGGGGAAGACGAAGTCGCGCACGAACTCCTCGCGCAGGTCGTCGACGAAGATCTCGCGCACGCCCAGCTTGCGCGCCTTC
>DATDGA010000121.1:0-18738 GCA_036522335.1 Burkholderiales bacterium | reverse complement strand
GCAATACGCACCACGTGGTGTTTCAGGGGGTGCACATGCTCATGGGCGGCGACCTGGGTCGCGTCTGGGGCAAGGAAGAAAAGCGCTCAAGCACAATGGTCTTCATCGGCAAGAATCTGCCGCAGGACCTATTTATGAAGGGGTTGGAACAATGTTTGGTGGAAAAGCAGTAAAGAAATTGATGACGAAGGCGGCGAAGCCGGCGGAAGAAAAGCCGGCGAAGGAAAAGCCGGCGAAGAAGAACGGCCTGACCGAGGCGGAATTGCTGCGCGCGCCCGTGTCGCAGTACATGAGCGCCGAACAGCTGGCGTTCTTCCGCGAACGCCTGCTCGAGACGCAAAAGGAAATGTTGGAGAAAGCAGATCTCACCTCGGAGCATCTGCGGGAGCACGAAATCGAGGCCGACCCGACCGACCAGGCGACGATCGAGGAAGAGTACGCACTGGAACTTCGCGCGCGCGACCGCGAGAGAAAACTCCTGAAGAAAATTGACGAGGCGCTGCGCCGCATCGAGGAGGGCAGCTACGGCTATTGCGAGGAAACGGGCGAACCGATCGGCATCCCCCGGCTGATCGCGCGGCCGACCGCCACGCTTTCCATTGAGGCGCAGTCGCGCCGCGAGCAGAAGCAGAAGCTCTACGGGGAGTGATAAACGACCGGTCGTGCATCAAGCTCGCGCGACCTGTTTCAATTCCCCGACCGCGGCTTGCGCCGCGGTTTCCCCGCCTGGAGTGAAATCCGGCACCGACCGTTGACGACCGGCCGCGCATCAAGCTCGCGCGACCTGTTTCAACGAGCTCGCGCGACCCGTTTCAACGACCGGTGCCGCACCCCGCTCACCGCCCATATACTATGCGTCCAGTGCGTTGAGTGGATTCGCTCAAGTGGGTCGACTTTTTCTCGATGACGCGCGGCTCGCCATGAAACTCGCGACATGTGTTGCGGTGTTGCTCGCCTGGCTCGGAATCGCTGCGCCGGCGTTTGCTCACGGGTTCATGGACCGTTCCAGCCCCGCGGCGGGCAGTACGGTGCACGGATCTCCGGAGGAAGTGAAGCTCTCATTCTCCCAAGCGGTCGAGCCCGCGTTCTGCACCGTTCAGGTAGTCGACGGGAACGGCAAGCAAGTGGACAGGAAGGACAAGCGGGCGGATGCAAGCGATCCCACGCTTCTCAGGGTTTCGCTCCAGCCGCTCGCACCCGGAACCTACCGGGTGACATGGCGCGTGCTCTCCAAAGACGGGCACGTAACCAAGGGCAGCTTCACTTTCGACGTCGCGCCGTGATCGTTCCGGAGGATCCAGCGGCGTGCAAACGGCGATGGACGGACTGACGGTCGCGCTGCGCGTTGCCCACTTCGCCGCGGCCGTCGCGCTCGCTGGAGAGTTCGCGTTTGCCCTGTGCGTTGCGCGACCGGCCGTCAGGGGATGCGGGGATGCCGCGGGCGCGTGGCTCGGCGTGCGGCAGCGGCTGGTGCGCGTAGCCACCTGGTGCCTCGGGCTCGTTCTTGTATCCGGAGCCCTATGGCTCCTCGTGCAGGCGGCAGCGATGAGCGGCGCGCCTTTCGCCGACGCCCTCGATCGGAAAATGCTCGGTGCGGTGCTGGCCGAGACCCTGTTCGGGCGCGTCTGGATCGCAAGGCTTGTGCTCGCCGCGGCTTTGGGTGGGGCGCTTTTTTCCTTGCGGCGGGCGTCGCGCCGCAGCGAGACGCCGATTCTCGTCGCGTGCGCGACGCTCGCGGGAAGCCTGCTCGCGTCTCTCGCTTGGGCCGGTCACGCCGCCGCAGAGCAAGGCGCCGACCGCGTCGTCCATCTGTCCGCGGATGTCGTGCACCTTCTCGCTGCCGGCGCCTGGCTCGGTGCGCTGCCCGCACTTGCCTCCGTGCTTGCGCGCGCACGACACCACGCGAGCGAAGACCGGATCGAATTCGCCGCGCAGGCGATACGGCGCTTCTCGACCCTGGGGATCGCGAGCGTGGGCGCGCTCGTCCTGAGCGGCCCGGTAAACGCGTGGTACACGCTGGGCAGCGTGCCCGCATTCTTGGGAACGGATTACGGCCGGCTGTTGTCGGTGAAACTCACGCTGTTCACAGCCATGCTTGCCCTTGCGGCGATCAATCGCCTGCGCTGGACACCCAGAGTTTCGCGGACTTCACGAGAATCGGCGCTCGTGGCGCTTAGCCGGCTGCAGCAGAACGCGATCGCCGAGACCGCGCTTGGACTGGGGGCGCTGGGCGTCGTCGGCGCGCTGGGCGTCACGATCCCGGCGCCGCACGTACAGACTGCTTGGCCGTTTCCCCGAACGCTCGACTGGGCCGCGGACGCAGGCTCGCACGGGATTTTCATCGGCGCGCTCATCGTCATGTGGGCCGCTGCGGCGCTGGTCGCGCTCGGGATGCGCGCCCGCAGGCAGGATATGACTGCGGTGGGTATCGGCGCGGCCGCGGGCGCCGCCGTTACCCTGATCTGGCAGCTCGCCGTCCCTGCGCATCCGAGCACCTATTTCCGGTCTCCGGTGCGCTACAGCGTCGCTTCGGTCGCGCGCGGCGCTCCGCTGTATGCCGAGCACTGCGCCGCTTGTCACGGGTCGTTTGGTCACGGTGACGGTCCGGTCGCCGCGTCGCTTCCCGTCCGTCCGCCCTACCTGGCTGCGCGTCTGGCGCGCCGTCGCGAAGGCGACTTGCTTTGGTCGCTCGGAAACGGGATCGCGGGAACCCCGATGTCCGGAATCGGCGAGCGCGTCGGCGAAGAAGGACTCTGGGACGTGCTCACCTTCCTGCGCGCTCAGGCCAACGCGGAAGCAGGCAGGCGCTTGAACGAGTCGGTCGAGCCCTGGCGGCCCGTTACCGCGCCCGATTTCACTTTCCAGATCGGCCGCGGGACGCAGGAGTCGCTCTCGCAACAGCGTGGCCGCAGCATCGTTCTGCTGGTTTTCTACTCGCCGCCGCAGTCCCTCGCCCGGCTGCGCGCGCTCGCGCAGTTGAAGCTCCGATTCGATCGTCTCGGAGTTCGGGTCATCGCGGCGCCGATGAAGGAAGCCGAAGCCATCCGGCGGAACGCGCCCGGAGTCGACGCCGCGATGATTGCCGAGCCCGACGCGAGCCTCGCCGCTGTCTACGGGATGTTCACGCGTGCGATTACGGACTCGGACCAGCCGGCGTCGCCGCGGCACGCCGAGTTCCTCATCGATCGCCAGGGCTATCTGCGCGCGCGCTGGATGGCAGGTAAGGAACCGGGCTGGAGCGTGACCTCGGAACTACTGCGTCAGGCTGTGGTCTTGAATTTCGAGAAGAAGCGTCCGCCGGCGCCGGAGCGCCACGCTCATTGAAAGTCAGGAAACCGACCCGTGCTCGTACAGCGGTTCACTTCTTCTACACGTACAAAGGAGGCCTCCATGAATGTTCCCAGCATGTTCACCGTTGCCTTGGCGCTGGCGATCCCAGGGCAGCTTGCGTTCGCCGATGCAGGGCATCAGCACGGCATGAAGGCGACGTTCGGCTCGCCAGGCAAGGAGAGCGAAGTCACCCGCACGATCGAAGTGGAGGCCTCGGACAGTATGCGGTTCAAGCCCGCCGCGTTCGAAGTCAAAATGGGCGAGACGGTAAAGTTCGTGGTGAAGAACACCGGAAAGGTGAAGCACGAGTTTTCGATCGGCGATCGCACGGCGCAGCGCGCGCACGCGATGATAATGAAGGAAATGCCCGATATGAAACACGAGGACGACCTGGCAACCGTGACCCTGGATCCCGGGCAGACGAAGACCGTGATCTGGAAATTCGACAAGAAACCGAAGAGTCCCATTGAAATAGCCTGCCACGAGCCGGGGCACTACGAAGCGGGGATGAAGCTCGATGTGCGTTGGGCCAAATAGAGGCGCATGCGGATATCCGGCGGCCCGACTGGGCTTGTAGTAGACTTTTGCGCGATGCCGCCATCAATGCCCGCTTTGACATGAACCGCACCCTGCGTCATCTTCTGATCGCCGCCGCGCTGGTGTTTACCCAGCAGGCGGCGCAGCTGCACGCGCTGTCGCATTTGAAGCGCGATCTGGTGATGGCGGAACGCGGCGGCCAGTGCGTCCCGCCGGTCAGCCACCCCGCCGAGCAATGCATCGCGTTTCACGCGGTCGACAGCGTATTGGCGGCGCTCGCGCCCGCGATCGACCCCCCCCGGGTTGCGCCGCTGGCGATCGCATCATTCGTCCTCCCGCTTCCGTTCGCTCCGCGAATCGAGTTCGATTCGCGCGCGCCTCCCGTCCTCTCCTAGTTCTGCCGTAGCCCGCTTCGCGCGCGAAGCGACCGTGTTCGCGAACGCCATAGTGGCGCATCCGCGATCGCAAGAACTTGGAGGACAACATGTACGGGAAAACGACCATGACGCTCGCCGCTGCGGCGGCGCTGGGTTTGCCTCACATCGCGGAGGCGCAGACGCAGGACGAATTGAAGACCTTGCAGGAGCAGGTCAGACAGCTGGACAAGCGCGTGCAGGAGGCCGAAGCCACCGCACAGCAGGCGGCGGTCCAGGCTTCCAGCCGCCCGAGCGGGGAAAACGCCATGAACCCGGCGATCTCGGCGGTTCTGAACGGCGTCTACTCGAATCTTTCCCAGGATCCGAACGCGTTCAGGATCAACGGATTCGTGCCGACGCTCGGCGAAGTGGGACCCGGGGTTCGCGGCTTCAGCCTGGGCGAATCCGAGCTGGCTATTGCGGCAAACGCCGACCACAATTTCCGCGGGACTCTGATCGCCTCGATCTCGCCCGACAACAACAGCATAGGGGTGGAAGAGGGCTACATACAGACCCTCGCCCTTTCTTATGGATTCACGATCAAGGCGGGGCGGTTCTTCTCGGGCGTGGGCTATCTGAACCAGATTCACGCGCACGCCTGGGATTTCACCGACGCCCCACTCGCGAACAAGGTGTTCCTCGGCAATCAGTTGAGCGAGGACGGTATCCAGTTCAAATGGGTGGCGCCGACCGATCTCTATTTCGACCTGGGACTGGAACTCGGGCGCGGGCGCAAGTTTCCGGCCGGCCCCGATGGCGGGCGCGACAAGAACGGTTTCGCCTCGAGCAACCTGTTCGCGCACATCGGCGGGGACCTGGGAACGGGCGTCGCCTGGCAGACGGGGCTTTCGTATCTGAGCACGTCGCCGCAGAACCGGACCTACGGCGATCTGGATTCGACGGGCGCAAGCGTCACCAACAGTTTCACCGGGGATAGCCGCCTGTGGGTGCTGGATGGAATTCTAAAATGGGCACCGAACCAAAACCCGACCTACACCAATTTCAAGCTGCAGGGCGAATACTTCCGGCGCAGGGAAGACGGCAGTCTCACCTTCGACACCACGGGGGCGGCGCAGACGGGCGGGTTCGCATCGGTACAGTCGGGTTGGTATCTCCAGGGTGTCTATCAGTTCGTCCCGATGTGGCGAGTCGGCTATCGCTATGACAGACTGAACTCGGGCGCTACCAGCTTTTCGAGTCCCCTCTCGGCCGCGGATTTCCCGATCCTTGCCGCATACAACGCGACGCGCCACACGGTGATGGTCGATTGGAGCCCGAGTGAGTTCAGCCGCATCCGCCTCCAGGCCGCGAGCGACAAGTCGCGCAGCGACGCGACCGATAACCAAGTCTTCCTTCAGTACATCGCGAGTCTGGGCGCGCATGGCGCCCACAAATTCTAAAGGTGCAAACATGAAAACGATTCTGAGATTTGCCTTCGCCATGAGTTCGCTGGTTGTTGCGCTGCCGGCAGCGGCGGCGCTCAACGTCTTTGCCTGCGAACCTGAATGGGGTGCGCTCGCGCAGGAGCTGGGAGGAGACAAGGTGTCGGTGTATTCGGCTACTACCGCGCTGCAGGATCCGCACCGGATCGAAGCGCGACCGAGCCTCATCGCGCGCATCCGCTCCGCCGACCTGCTCGTCTGTTCCGGTTCGGAGCTGGAGATCGGGTGGGTCCCGCTGCTCCTCACGCAAAGCGGGAACAGCAGGATCCAGCTCGGCAGTCCGGGTTACTTCGAAGCTTCGCAGTACGTCGCCAGGCTGGAAATCCCGAAAGTGATCGACCGCGCGCTGGGGGATATCCATCCCGGCGGCAATCCGCACGTCAACACCGATCCGCGCAACTTCGCCAGGATTGCGCCGGTGCTCATGGAGCGCATGGCGCAGCTCGACCCCGCGAATGCTGACAGCTACCGCTCACGTGGGAAATCCTTCCTTGAGCGCTGGCAGGCGGCGATTGCGCGCTGGGAGCGGCAGGCGGCACCGCTCAAGGGCGTGCCGATCGTTGTGTACCATAGGGACTTCTCGTATTTCATCAACTGGGCGGGAATGCGCGAAGCCGGAAGTCTTGAACCAAAACCCGGCATTCCGCCCACGCCATCGCATCTCGCCGAATTGATAGACCAGATGAAACGCGCCCCCGCGAAAGTAATCGTCTATTCACCTTACAACAGCCCACAGGCCGCGGAGTTCCTGTCGAGCAGGGCCAACATTCCCACGGTGATGATGCCCTTCACCGTCGGCGGAACGGACAAGGCGAAAGACCTGTTCGGCTTGTTCGACGACACCATCGCCCGATTGCTGGAGGCCGTGAAATGAACCTCGACGCGACGAGTTTCGGCATCCTGTGGCCGGCGTTCATCGCGGGTCTGCTGGTCACCGCCACCCACGTCCCGCTCGGAATGCAAGTGCTTTCCCGCGGCATCGTGTTCATCGACCTTGCGGTGGCGCAAATTGCTGGTGTGGGAGTCATCCTGGCGGATTTCCTGGGCTGGGAGCCCACGGGTGTCGCGGTGCAGGTTGCCGCGCTTAGCGCAGCGATTGCAGGCGCCGTGCTCTTGACCTGGACCGAGCGACGCTGGCCGGAGGTTCAAGAAGCGATGATCGGCGTGGTATTTGTCCTCGGGTCGAGTGTCGCGATCCTGCTGCTTGCCGGAAATCCGCACGGCGGAGAGCATCTCAAGGAACTTTTGGTCGGCCAGATCCTGTGGGTGAATCCCGCACGGCTTTCGCTGGTTGCCCTGATAACCGCTGCGATACTCGCGCTCTGGTTCGGTCTGGGCGCGCGCCTCGGCAGGATGGGCTTCTATCTCTTGTTCGCGTGCGCGGTAACCATGTCATTGCAGTTGGTGGGGCTGTACTTGGTCTTCATCACGCTGGTGGTTCCGGCTCTTGCCACCTTTTATCAAAAGAGCCGCCGCTATCCCAAGGCCTACGCCGTCGGCGTGCTCGGTTACGCTGCCGGCCTGCTCGCGTCGCTGTGGCTGGACCTTCCCTCCGGAGCGATGATCGTGTGCGCCATGGTTGCTGCCGGAGTGCTGATCGCATGCCTGAGCCGCCGGCGTTCCCCTTCCTGAGCCGAGCACCGTTTTCGGAAGGCGTGGCGGAGGTCAATCGCGCGCTCTCACATTGCCTTGCATAGCTTAAAGTGATACAAGAACACGACATTCGCGTTCGCATAGTCCTCCGAGAACCGGATCTTCTTTCGTGATCTTTTCGATATTCGGCAAGAAAGGCGCCCCGTCGAAAAAAGCCGACAGCACGCGGGCGGCGGCCAAGGCGCCGGATCCGAAACCCAAGTCTTCTTCCACCGCGCCCACGCTCGCCGGACAGGGGGTGGCAAGTCCGCAAGCCGGAAGTGGCGATGAGTCGCTCGATTTCAGCACCTATGTTCCACCGCCACTATCGGAAGCGCGCGCCGAAGCGCCGTCGGAAGTTCCGCAGCTCGCGCCGGCCGCTCCGATACTGACCGCGCCGCCGCGGTTTTCAGAGGCGACGCGGGATACCGCGGACAAGTCGCCGACGGCCGCGAGCGCGGCCCCGCGCGATTCGGTGACGAGCCTCGCGACGACCGCGGACGTTGCGCCGATCATCGAGGAAACGGCGATTCTGTTTGCGAACGGACGAGCCGAGCAGGCTCTGTCCACGCTTTCGCACTCGGTACGCGAGAAGGATCTCGGGGCTGCGGCATTGCAGGCCTGGCTGATGCTGTTCGATCTGTACCAGTATTTCGGCAGGAGGGAGGAATTCGAGACGCTCGCTCTGGAATTCGTCGTGAAGTTCGAGCGTTCTCCGCCCACCTGGCTCGAGATTGAGGAGCGCCGCGATCCGGCGCTCGCCACCGGAGGCATCGGCTATCTTGCGCTGAACGGCATGCTGACCGGCGCGAGCGCCCCGGAGCTGGAAAAACTGCGGAACACGCCCGGGCAGACCGTGCGCATTGACTGTGGCAGACTGCTGGGCCTCGACGGGCCGGGCTGCAGGCTTCTCGGCGAGGCTCTTCGGTCGGTCCGCGATGCGGGAAAGGAGGTAGTGCTTACCGGAGAATCCCGGCTCCTCGCGTTTCTCGAAAGGCTCTGCCAGGCGGGAAAGATCGAAACCGACGGTGCGGCCTGGGCCCTGTTGCTCGACGTATACAGAATGCTGGATCTCAAGGACAAGTTCGAAGAGACCGCGGTGAATTATGCGGTCACGTTCGAGGTTTCGCCGCCTTCCTGGGAGCCACAGGCGGGACCGGACTCAAAACGTCCCGTCGTGGCCCGTTCCCCAAAGACGGCGGATCAGGCTTTGGCGCTTTCGGGAGAGCTCACCGGAGCAAGTGAAGCACTCGCACAACAGTTGCGGGACTGGACTGCAGCGAACAGGATGCCGGTCATAGACATGTCCAAGACCAAGCGCGTCGATCCCGCTACCGCGGGCCTCATCCTGGACGTTCTGGCGAAACTCCATGAGGATGGGACGACGGTGCAAATTCGCGGCGTGAATGAGTTGATCGGAGTATTGTTTCGCGTTACGGGTATGCACAAGGTTGCCCGCGTTATTCCGCGCAAATGACTTGATCTGCGGCGTCTCGACCCCACCTTTCGCACAGTCTCTGGACATGGAACAATTTCACGGAACCACCATCCTGTCGGCGCGCCGCGACGGAAAGGTTGCGCTGGGCGGCGACGGCCAGGTCACGCTCGGCAATGTCGTCGTGAAGTCGAGCGCGCGCAAGGTGCGGCGCCTCTACCAGGAGCGGATCCTCGCCGGCTTTGCCGGTGGGACCGCCGATGCGTTCACATTGTTCGAGCGCTTCGAGGCGAAGCTCGAAAAGCACCAGGGGAACCTGCTGCGCTCGGCCGTGGAGCTCGCAAAAGACTGGCGCACCGACCGGGTATTGCGGCGCCTTGAGGCGATGCTCGCGGTCGCCGATCGCGAAAGCTCGCTGATCATTACGGGAGTGGGCGATGTCATCGAACCGGAGTTCGGGCTGATCGCGATCGGCTCGGGAGGGCCCTATGCACAGGCGGCGGCGCGCGCCCTCCTCGAAAATACGAAGCTCGATGCGGAAGCCGTCGTTCGAAAATCGCTTTCGATCGCCGCCGATCTGTGCATTTACACCAACCAACAAATCATCGTTGAAACGCTGGAATAAGGTGCGGAGGCAGGCGGGCAGAGACTTCTCGATCTCCCGGATTTTCCGATCGCCGGCTCCCAACCTCTAGCCCCCATGTCTTCCATGACACCCCAGGAAATCGTCCACGAGCTGGACAAGCACATCATCGGTCAGACGCGAGCCAAACGCTCCGTGGCCATCGCTCTCAGAAACCGCTGGCGAAGGCAGCAGGTGGCCGAGCCGTTGCGGCAGGAAATCACACCCAAGAACATCCTCATGATCGGGCCTACCGGTGTGGGCAAGACGGAAATCGCTCGGCGGCTCGCGCGGCTGGCGGATGCGCCTTTCATCAAAGTCGAGGCGACGAAATTCACCGAGGTCGGTTACGTGGGACGCGACGTCGATACCATCGTGCGCGACCTCGTTGAGACCGCAATCAAGGACACGCGCGAAGCGGCAACCAAGAAAGTGCGCCGGCGGGCCGAGGATGCGGCCGAGGAGCGGGTTCTCGACGTGCTGCTGCCCCCCGCACGGGGGACCAGCCCGTTCTCGGCGGCGGAGGCCGAGACTCCCGGGAAAGCTTCGAGCGAGGAGGAATCGGCGACGCGCCAGAAGTTCCGCAAGAAACTGCGCGAAGGTGAACTCGACGAAAAGGAGATCGAACTCGAGGTCTCGGCGCCGCAGGCGCACATGGAGATATTCGCCCCGCCAGGAATGGAAGAGCTGACACAGCAGATTCAGGGCATGTTCCAGAACCTCGGCGGCGGCAGGAGAAAGCTGCGCCGCATGAAAATCCGCGAGGCGATGAGGATGCTGACCGACGAGGAAGCGGCGCGCCTGGTGAACGACGAAGACCTGCGCGCCAGGGCGCTCGCCAATGTCGAGCAAAACGGCATCGTGTTTCTCGACGAGATCGACAAGATCACGAGCCGCGGCGAGACGATCGGCGCGGATGTCTCGCGCCAGGGCGTGCAGCGCGACCTGCTGCCGCTTGTGGAAGGCACCACCGTTTCCACCAAATACGGGATGGTGAAAACCGACCATATTCTCTTTATTGCAAGCGGCGCCTTTCATCTTTCCAAGCCCTCCGATCTGATTCCGGAGCTTCAGGGACGCTTCCCCATCCGCGTCGAGCTCGATTCGCTGACCGTGGAGGATTTCGAGAGAATCCTCACGGCAACCGATGCATGCCTGACACGGCAGTATCAGGCGCTGCTCGCAACGGAGGAAGTCGAGATCACGTTTCTGCCGGACGGGATCCGGCGTCTCGCGGAAATCGCCTGGTCTGTGAACGAGAAGACGGAAAACATCGGCGCGAGGCGCTTATACACGGTCATGGAAAGACTGCTCGAGGAGATTTCCTTCGACGCCGGCAAGCGGGGGAGGGAGAGCGTGAGGATCGACGCCGCTTTCGTCGATGCCAAGCTGAAGGAACTCTCGCAGAGCGAGGATATCTCGCGCTATGTACTCTAGGGCCGCCGGTTCCGGCGGGCAGTCCGGGCGGCTCGGGTCCGAGCTCCCGACGTTTGGCTCGACGGAGTGTTGATATGAGAAAAAACTGGATGGCGTTCGCCGCCGTGGGCGTGATTTTTTTTTCCATCAATGCCCGCGCTCAGGTCAGCGTCGACAAGCCCTGGGTGAGGGGAACGGTCCAGGGCCAGACCTCGACGGGCGCGTTCATGTCGCTCAAGAGCGCACGGGAGGCGAGCGTCGTGGGCGCGGAGAGCCCGGTTGCGGGTGGCGTTCAGATCCACAAGATGAGGATGGAAGGCGACGTCATGAAGATGCGGCCGGTGCCGAGACTGGTGCTGCCCGCGGGCAAGACCGTGGAATTGAAGCCGGGCGGCTACCACGTGATGCTGACGGACCTGAAGCGTCCGTTGAAGAAGGGCGAATCCGTGCCGATCAGGCTTCGCGTTCAGAACAAGGACGGGTCGTCGAGCATCGTGGAATTCAACGCCGAGGTTCGCGAGCTTACTGCCTCGAGCAAGCACTAATCACCGGTGCGGGCGCGGAGCATCTCATCGAGGCATCGCTCGCAATAGCAGCCCTTGCCCGGGTCGAGCTCAGCGAGGCCGGGCAGTTCGGAGCACCAGCAGTGGGGAAGCCCGCTTGCCATCCCGCACTCGAACGCGGCGCCGCAGCGCGCGCAGGAGGCCAGATTCGGCGAGCCGCCGGTACGTTCGGGTTTCCTAGCGCTGCGCCGGATCATCCGGACCGGGGTAATTTTTCAGCGCGCGCCGCAAGAGTTCGATCTGCCGGGTAAAGCGCGTGCAGGCATCGCAGATACCTACGTGAAGCCGCAGTGCGAACTTCTCGGTGAAGGACAGGCGCCGATCCATCCCCTCCGAGATCAGTCGGCTAGCCTCCCTGCAGGACAGACGGATCAACATTCCTGGGAACCCTTCCTTTATCCGGCGCCGGAGGTGCCCGGCCGGAACCAGGTGCGTTCCAGGCAGGCGCGCAGGTTCAACCGGGCGCGATAGAGCATGACCCAGCAATTGGACGGGGAAATGTCCAGTTCCTTACAGATTTCGTCGGTCTCGAGCCCCATCACCTCGCGCATCATGAAAGCGCTGGCGGTGTTCTTGGGCAGAGTCCGCAGGCAGCCCTCGAGCGCTTCGAAGAACCTGCGCTCTTCCAAGGCCCGCTCGGGGCTCTCCCACTCGCCCGGCGGGTCCGTGAAATGGCCGTCGCTTTCGAAGAAAGCTTCGAGATTCGCCGAGCCGGTTTCGTTCGCAGTGAGCTCGAGCGGGTGCTCGCGCGTCGTCTTCCGGATGCTATCGACGATCTTGTGCTTGAGAATCCCGATCAGCCACGTTCGCACGGACGATTGTCCCGCGAACCCCTGCATGCCTTGGATAGCCGCAAGAAGCGTCTCCTGCACTACGTCTTCGGCGGCACCCCGATCGCGGAGCTGCAGGAGCGCAAACCGCATTAAGTAGGGACGATGGTGCTCCAGTTCAAGCGCGCTCGGAACGGAAGCCTGGGAGGGCATGGGGGCGAGTATCGGAAGAAGGGCGCGGCCCAATCTAGCTGCTTCTACAAAGCGTCGCAAGCACCATTGAAATCGCCGGTACATGCCCCATATCTCGGTTACGCGGGCTTCGTGCCCGGAACTGAATCGAAGGAGAGAACCATGGCAAACATCACTCGTTATGACCCGTTTGGCGATCTGGTCGACGACATTTTCAGAGGTTTTGTCGTTGGGCCGGTTGGGCTTGAGGCGGCCATACCTGCGCGCCGCATGAAGGTCGACGTGGCCGAGCAAAACGGCGAATACAAGGTAGTCGCCGAACTGCCGGGACTAAAGAAGGAAGACATCAAGGTCAACATCGACGGCGACCAAGTGTCGATCACGGCCGAATCGCGCGCCGAGCGCGAACAGAAGGATGGCGAACGCGTACTTCACAGCGAGCGCTACTTCGGCAAGGTATCGCGTGCTTTCCGGCTCAGCCAGGAAATCGACGAAGCCCGTGCCAGCGCGAAGTATGCGGACGGTGTGCTCGAACTGACTTTGCCCAAGAAGGCGACGGCTGTCGCGAAGCAGCTTGCGATCCAGTAAAGGTTAAATCCGGACGGCCGCAGGCCGCCGGTTTGACTCCGCGGGTTGGAACGGACGCTTCCACGCCGTTCAACCCGCGGGAAACATCGAGAGGGAGAGGCGGCCGGTGGCCGCCTCTCCCTTTTTTCTCGCGCTCGAAGGTACAATCGGCGCTTACCATGCGCATGCCGATGAGCGAATCCTCCCTCACTGCCGTCCACAAGGCCAAGGTGCTGGCCGAAGCGCTGCCCTACATCAAGCGCTTCCACGGCAAGACCATCGTCATCAAATACGGCGGCAATGCGATGATCGAGGACGCACTCAAGCGCAGCTTTGCCCATGACGTGGTCCTGCTCAAGCTGGTCGGCATGAATCCCGTCATCGTGCACGGCGGCGGCCCCCAGATCGACGAACAACTGGCGCGGATGGGCAAGAAGGGCGAATTCGTCCAGGGGATGCGGGTCACGGACTCTGAGACCATGGATGTGGTCGAAATGGTGCTCGGTGGACAGGTCAACAAGGAAGTCGTGACGCTGATCAACCAGGCAGGCGGCAAGGCGGTCGGCCTTACGGGCCAGGACGGGGCTTTCGTTCGCGCGAAGAAGATGCTGCTCTCCGACAAGAACAATGGCGGCGAGAAGATCGACATCGGACAGGTCGGCGAAATAGCATCGATCGATCCGAAGGTGATCTGGGCGCTTGAGGAAGCGGGTTTCATCCCCGTCGTAGCGCCGATCGGCGTCGGCGAGGACGGACAGTCCTACAACATCAACGCCGACCTCGTAGCGGGCAAGCTCGCTGAGGTACTGCGCGCCGAAAAGCTGGTCGTGCTCACCAATACGCCGGGAGTGCTCGACAAGAACAATAAGCTGCTCACCGGGCTGAGTCCGAAAAAAATCGACGCGCTGGTGGCCGAGGGGACACTCTCCGGCGGTATGCTGCCGAAGATCAGCTCGGCGCTGGACGCCGCGCGAAACGGCGTCAAGAGCGTGCATATCATCGACGGTCGCGTCGAACACGCGGTACTGCTCGAAATTCTGACCGACGAAGGCGTGGGCACGCTGATCCGCTCGAAGTGACCGGGCGAAGCCTGGTCATCCTGAGGCGCGTTGCGCCGAAGGATCTGCCTTATAGCGAAAGTTCTTCGCGGCGCCCTCACGCGATCAGCTTTCCGTCTTCGTTCCAAAGGCCCGCGCGATAACCTTCTTCCCCGTCGTAGATGGTCAGCAGCCGTCGTCGCGGTTCGTCTCCGAAGGACAGGTGCACCCACCGGCCGTATTCCAGAATGCATTGATCGAACTCCATTCCCGATCGGTGAATCGCGTGAGCGACATCCAGAGCGGACCCGAAGGAGGGGCAGACGAAATCGGCGGCGAGTCCCTGCACGTGCTGGGATGCCCCTGAACCTCCGACAGCCTCGTTGAGTATCGCGCAGCGGTAGGCGCTCGAGATCTCGAGCGGCGCACCGAGCAGAGCCCTGACGGCCTCGAGCCCTGCCGCCAGCCGCTTCAGGTTCTCGACGATGTCAGGGGGAGGCGTATTGTCGATGCCGTTCTTTTCCGCCGTCTCCGAATAAACCAACGCCGCGAGAGAAAAATTTGGCGAAAGCTGCATGGGCGGCATTCTAGTGAAAAACCTATGGCTGCAGCGGCACGAATGAGGACGGGAACGCCTAACGACCGACGGCATGGTAGCAAGTACTTACCCGGAGTCTTACAATAGTTTTCCAGTCTGTCTCGGAGGGTCCCATGCCTGCTGCCAAACCCGGTGCGCGCCGCCTGCAGATCCTGCAGGTTCTTGCGCGAATGCTCGAAAACCCGAAGGGCGAGAAGGTCACAACTGCGGCGCTGGCGAAGGAACTGGACGTATCCGAAGCCGCGTTGTATCGGCACTTCGCGAGCAAGGCCCAAATGTTCGAGGGTCTGATCGAGTTCATCGAGCAAACCCTGTTCGGTCTGGTCAACAAGATCACCACCGAGGAGGAAAATGGCCTGAAGCAGGTCCAGGCGATACTTTCCTCGCTGCTCAGCTTTGCCGAGAAGAATCCCGGGATGACTCGTGTCCTGGTGGGTGATGCGCTCGTCAACGAGGACGAACGCCTTCAGGCCCGCATCAACCAGTTGCACGATCGCCTCGAGGCGACGCTCAAGCAGTGCCTGCGCGTCGCCGCCACGCAGGGTGAGTCCGGGGCCGGAGCACAACCGCCGGCCGATCCAGGCCCTCGGGCGAACCTCCTCCTTTGCTACGTGATCGGACGCTGGCAGCAGTACGCCAAGAGCGGCTTCAAGCGCCTTCCGTCGGAGTTATGGGAAAAGCAACGGCCGCTATTGGTCGAGATCTAAGCGGTGACCCGTGCGCACACCGCGCAGGCCGGATCCTTGGCGAGTTTGACCGTTCGCCACTGCATCGCAAGCGCATCCAGAATCAGTAAGCGCCCTTTCAGGGTTTCACCCACACCTGCGAGCAGCTTCAGCGCCTCTGCCGCCTGGACGGTACCGATGATACCGGTGAGCGGAGCGAACACACCCATCACCGCGCACCGCACTTCCTCGAGTTCCGCATTTTCCGGGAACAGACAGTGATAGCACGGGCTGAGATCGTCCCTCAGATCGAACACGCTTACCTGGCCGTCAAAACGAACCGCCGCACCGGAGACGAGCGGCTTATGGTGCCGGACGCACGCGCGATTTGCGGCGTGGCGAGTGGCGAAGTTGTCCGAGCAGTCCAGAACGACACTGCTCGACGCGACCAGCGTATCGAGCCCCTCGCCCTGAAGACGCTGCGGAAGGGGTACAACTTTCACTTCCGGATTGATTTTCGCGAGCGCTTCCTGCCCGGATGCGACCTTGGATTTCCCGAGCGATTCGGTGGTGTGCAGGATCTGCCGCTGCAGGTTGGTGAGGTCCACCGCATCGCCGTCGGCAAGCGTCAGCGTTCCCACGCCGGCCGCCGCGAGATACAGCGCCGCGGGTGAACCCAGTCCTCCGGCACCGATCACCAGCGCAGAAGAAGCGAGCAGCTTCTCCTGCCCCTCGACGCCGAACTCCGGCAGCAGAATATGCCGCGAATACCGCAGAAGCTGTTCGTCTGTCATTGGGTCCGGTAAGAAAGTTGCGGGATGAACCGCGCTCCGCGTCGGTTCCATCCCGCAAAGATAAGGCGGCGCGTACTTTGCGTCCGCCTTATCAATTCTTGGGCGGCGAGAGCGGTGCGCCCTGCGCAGTCGCCAGCGGCAGGCCTTTCAGGAGATTGAGCGCCTGCTGGAACTGAAAGTCCTTTTCGGAGGCGAACTCGAGCGGCGCCGGGGGCTTTTCCTCAGCATCGGTCGAAGGCTTTACGCTGGTCTTCTGCGATTTCTCGGACTGAATCTCCTTGTCCTGATCGTTGAGGAGATGTTTTTCCAGATCGGCTTCGCGCAGGCGCCCAGTAGTGGGGGCGGTGGGATCTTCGACAATGACGTCGGGCACGATGCCCTTGGCCTGGATCGAGCGGCCGCTCGGCGTGTAATAGCGTGCGGTGGTGAGCTTGATCGCGGTGCTGTTGCCTAAGGGGAGGATCGTCTGAACCGAGCCCTTACCAAAAGTCGCCGTGCCGAGCAATGTTGCGCGCTTGTGGTCCTGCAGCGCACCCGCGACGATTTCGGAGGCGGAAGCCGACCCGCCGTTGACGAGGACGACCATTGGCACGGTCTTGACCGCCGCGGGCAGACCCTTCAGATAGTCGTCGCGGCTGCCCCGCAGGTAGTCTTCCGGAGCGGCAATGAATTTGCGCTTGGCGTCCTCGGTGCGGCCGTCGGTCGACACCACCGCTGCCCCTCGTGGAAGAAATGCCGAGGAGATGCCCACCGCGCTGTTCAGAAGCCCGCCCGGATCGTTGCGCAGGTCGAGAATCAGGCCTTTCAGCGGCCCGTGCTTGTAGAGCCCCTCGAGGTGTTTCACGAGATTCTCGCCGGTGTGCTCCTGGAACTGGGAAACGCGAATCCAGCCGTAGCCGGGTTCGATCAGCTTGGATTTCACGCTTTGCACGCGGATGATGTCGCGCGTGAGGGTGACTTCGAAGGGCTTCGGCTCACCCTTTCTCAGTATCGTGAGCCGGATCGTCGTTTTCGGCTTGCCGCGCATGCGCTTGACCGCATCATTCAGGCTCATTCCCTTGACCGAGGTATCGTCGATCTTGACGATGAAGTCACCGGGTTTGAGGCCGGCGCGAAACGCGGGCGTGTCTTCGATGGGCGATACGACCTTGACGAACCCTTCTTCCATGCCGACTTCTATGCCGAGGCCGCCGAATTCACCCTGCGTCCCGACCTGGAGCTCGCGGAATGCATCCTGGTCCAGATAGGCCGAGTGCGGATCGAGTCCGGTCAGCATGCCGGTGATCGCTTCTGTGATGAGCTTCTTGTCCTCAACCGGCTCGACGTAGCTCGACTTGATTGCTCCGAACACTTCGGCGAATGCGCGTAACTCGTCTACCGGCAGCGGGAAGCGCGCCGTTTCGCGCTCCGCTACCGCGGAAAAATTCAGGCTGAGAAGGACTCCCGCCAGTACGCCGGCCAGCACCAAGCCGGCCTGTCTAATCTTTGTGATCATGATTGGTCCTAGGCTCTCGCGTCACCCGCCGGAGTCGCTATTTCAACGACACCCACCGCATCGGATCGAAGGCTTTTCCTTCGTGGCGAATCTCGAAGTATAGACCCGATTCCATGTTGCCGCCGCTGGCTCCGACCGTCGCAACCGCGTCTCCCGTGACGACAGGGTCGCCCACCTGCTTGAGCACAGATTCGTTGTTGCCATAAATGGTGAGGTAGCCCTTTCCATGGTCGATAATAAGTAGGTTTCCGAATCCCCGCAGCCAGTCGGAGAACACCACGCGTCCCGACGCGACCGCCCGCACTTCCTGGCCTGAAGGCGAGCGAATGAACAGGCCCTTCCACGAAGGCCCTCCGTTAGAACGCTGAGCCCCGAATCGGTTCATTACCTCGCCCTTGATCGGCAGCCGCAGCCCGAGCTTGAGGCCCGCCGGAGTCCCTTCGGCGCTCCCGCGCTCGGGTACTCTCTCGTTGCGAAGCAGCGGAGTAGTCGCGATGACCTTGGCGAGCTCTTCGATGAGGCGCGACAACCGCGATTCGTCGCGTTCGAGGTGCTTCACCTGGCGGCGCTGCGTGCTGAGCTGGCTGGCCACGCGCGCGAGCACCTTTCGGTGCTCCGCTTGCTGCCTGACGAGCGCGCCGCGCTCGGTGCGCCGCGCCGATTCGATGGCGGAGATCTCGGCATTCCTTTCTCGGGTGTCGGCCTCGAGCTCTCTCAAGCGGGCAAGGCCGGAGTGCAACTCGCCGATGAACTCCGCCTGCGCACGCGAAACGTAGCCGTAGTAGTACAGCTCGCGTGCAACGCGGCCGGGGTCCTCTCCAGAGAACAGGAGTTTCAGGTAGCTCGGTTCCCTGTTGAGATAGCGCATGGTGAGCAATTTCCCGAGGCGCTCCTGACCTGAGGCGATTTCCGTCTCTATAGCCTCGCCCTGCCGCCGCAGCGCCTTTATCTGGCTCTCCGCTGCCGAACGTCTGCCTGCCAGGACGCGCAGCGCGCGGTTGGCATCGGAGATTGCGCGTTCGGAGTCCCGCAACTGGTCGCGCGCCTCGGTGCGGCTCTCTTCAGTCTCGGCGATTTTGGCGCGCAGCCCCTCGATACGCGCGCGGAGCGCGTCCAGCTTTTCCGCCTCGCTCTGTGCAAGAGCGAGTACAGGCATGAGCGTCAGCATCGCGCAAAGCAAGCAGCCTATGCCGCGGGTGCAGAGAAGCGCAGGGAACACGCTTTCCG
>DATDGA010000120.1:0-8799 GCA_036522335.1 Burkholderiales bacterium | reverse complement strand
CGGAGTGAAACACCCGGAAGCAAACAGGTAGAAAGATCCACCTTGATGTGCTCGAGGAATTCGGCGGGGTCGCCGGAGGCGTGCTGGATGTCGAGCAGCGACTGAAGCCACTTGTGAGTGCGCTGCTGTACTTCGTTGATTTCCGCATCCGAGCTCTTGTACAGCCAATGCGATGCGACCCCGGTATCGGCGATGTGGTTCATCGCCTGAGTACGGATCTGGACTTCGACCGGCATGCCGTAGGGCCCGATCAGCGTGGTGTGCAGGGACTGATAGCCGTTGACTTTCGGAATCGCAATATAGTCCTTGAATTTTCCGGGCACCGGCTTGTACAGGCTGTGAAGCGCGCCGAGGGCAAGATAGCAGGCCGGCACGTCCTTCACGACGACGCGAAAACCGTAGATGTCGAGCACCTGCGAGAACGACAGGTGCTTTTCGTGCATCTTCGTATAGATCGAATAGATGTTCTTCTCGCGGCCGGTGATCTGGGCCTCGATCTCAGCCTCTTGCAGGCGTTCCTTCAGTGCCTTGAGAATCTTGTTGACGACTTCGCGCCGATTGCCGCGTGCCGACTTCACCGCCTTGGCGAGCACCTTGTAACGCCCCGGATAGAGGTTTGAAAACGCGAGCTCCTGCAACTCGGTGTAGAGGCTGTCCAGGCCCAGCCGGTTGGCGATCGGCGCGTAGATCTCCAGCGTTTCACGCGCGACGCGTCGGCGCTTTTCGGCGCTCACCGCCTCGAGCGTCCTCATGTTGTGCAACCGGTCGGCGAGTTTGATCAGGATGACGCGTACGTCGCGCGCCATCGCGAGCAGCATCTTGCGGAAGTTCTCCGCCTGGGCGTCCGCCTGCGACTGGAACTCGATGCGGTCGAGCTTGGAGAGGCCGTCCACCAGTTCCGCGACAGGTTTTCCGAAGCGCTCGATGATCTGCTGCTTGGAGACCTCGGTGTCCTCCATGACGTCGTGAAGCAGCGCCGCCATCACCGCTTGCGCGTCGAGCTGCCAGTCGGCGACTATTTCGGCGACAGCGACCGGATGCGAGATGTAGGGATGGCCGCTTTTCCTGAACTGCCCCTGGTGAGCGGCGTCGCTGAACTGGTAGGCCTCTTCGATGCGGCCGATGTCGCTCGGCTTGAGGTAGCCGAGGTGCTGCCTGAGATCCGTAATCGCGACCGCTGCCATGGCTTACTTTACCCCTTATGAAAGGGGATGCGGGGCGGAGAGGCGACGGGACTCCTCCCGACCTTGGCTGGGGATCCGGCGCCGGGCGAAAAATTACTTGCGCGCTGTGCTTGCGTCCTTCCGTTGAAAGGAAGGACCGAACCTACCCGGTGTGCGCGCGGTTCAGATATTCCACGCCTACCTTGCCTGCAGCGATTTCGCGCAATGCAATGACCGTCGGTTTGTCGCGGGTCGTCTCGATGTGCGGCGTGCCGCCCTGCGCGAGCTGACGGGCGCGGTAGGTGGCCGCCAGCGTCAGTTGGAAACGGTTGGGTATTCTCTTTAAGCAATCTTCGACGGTGATGCGTGCCATAAGTCCTCTCTAAGTCTAGCCTTGAGTCTAACCTGCGGGTTTGAAGATTTCCGGATGCCGTGCGCTCTGGCTGGAAAGCAGGAGCCGGGAAGCGCGCACAACGGCGGCAAGATCCCGTCGTGCCTCTTCAAACTCTTTGTTTATAATAACATAGTCAAACTCGCCCACGTGGCTGATTTCATCGGCTGCATCCCGCAATCGGCGCTGAATGGCCTCTTCGGAATCCTGGCCTCGCCCACGCAACCGGCGATCGAGCTCCTGCAACACGGGGGGCGGCGGGAGGATGAAGATGCTCACCGCGTCCGGAAAGACCTTGCGCACCTGCCGCGCGCCCTGCCAATCGATTTCGAGCATGATGTCCAGGCCCTTTGCCCGCGCTTCGGCGATCCATTTCTGCGAGGTGGCATAACGGTTTCCGTGTACTTCGGCCGATTCCAGGAACTCGCCGCGCCCGAGCATCGCCTCGAAAGTCCCACGGTCGACGAAATGATATTCGCGCCCGTTCTTTTCTCCTTCGCGCGGCAGTCGCGTGGTGAAGGAGACCGAGAGCGTCAGCCGCTTGTCTTCGGCGAGCGCGGCATTGACCAGGGACGATTTGCCCGCGCCCGAGGGCGCCGAAACGATGAAAAGATTGCCATTCATTGCAATTCTCGCGATATGAAAGGATACCTCCCCTCATGCTCTCCTAAGTTAGAGCCGTCGCAAACAGCTTTTGCAACGGCTCGTTCATTCTATATTCTGAATCTGCTCGCGCATCTGCTCGATCAGCAGCTTGAATTCGAGGCTCGCGTCGGACAGCTCCTTCGACACGGACTTCGAACCGAGTGTGTTCGCCTCGCGGTTCAACTCCTGCATGAGGAAGTCCAGGCGCTTGCCGACCGGCCCTCCGGCGTCGACGACCCGGTGCACCTCCTCCAAGTGCGCTCCGAGGCGACTCAACTCCTCGGCGACGTCCGCCTTGACGCCGAAAAGTGCGATTTCCTGACGGATGCGTTCCTGGTCCGCGCCACCCAGCACTTCACGAAGACGCGCGGACAGCTTTTCCTCGTAGGCCGCAATCGCCGCAGGCAACGTGGGTTCGACCGAGATGAGCAGTGTTTTCATGCGTCGCGCTCGCTCGACGAGCATTTTGCTCAGCTTTTCGCCCTCGCGCGAACGCGTCGCAGCGAATTCGTCCAGGAGTTGCTGCGTGAGGGAAATGCAAGCTTCGCGCAGCGGCGCCGAGCGATCGTCCCCGAGTACGCCCGGCCAGTGCAGCACTTCGCCCACGCTCAGCGGCTGGGCGTCGGGGATCGCCGCGCGCACCTTTCGGGAGATTTCGGAGAGCGTCGCGAGCAAACCTCCGTTCACGCTGATCTCTGGTGCGGTCCCGGTCGATGGAGTGACCGATACCCGGTATTCCACCTTGCCGCGGCTCACGCGCGCCTGAATCAGCTCGCGCAGCGCGGGTTCCACCGCGCGCAGCTCCTCGGGCAGTCGGAATTGCACGTCCAGATAACGACCGTTCACACTCTTGATTTCCGCCGCGAGCGAGCCCACGGGCAGCTCCCGGGTTGCCGCCGCATAGCCGGTCATGCTGTAGATCATGGATCGGGCGTGGTGACGCCGTATAATGCCGGCGGCTATTTTGAAAACGCCGCTATGATAACGGTTACAAACGCCGCACCGCTACCCCCTTAATGGCACAGCAGGCCAATCAGCCGCTGTCGGACGGCTATCAGCTCGAAAACTCGCGGCCCGGAGACCCGGGGAGTTCCTACCGCATCGCGGGCGTTCTCTCCAGCGGGGGCTTTTCCATTGTCTACCTTGCCTACGACGAAAACGACCAGCCGGTCGCGATCAAGGAATACCTTCCGAGCCAGCTCGCCTTGCGAAAAGAGGGCGATGCGCTCCCGTCGATCGCCGAGGAAAACGTCGCGACGTTTCGCTACGGCATGCGGTGCTTCTTCGAGGAAGGCAGATCCCTCGCTCGACTGTCGCACCCGAACGTCGTTCGGGTGTTGAATTTCTTTCGCGCCAACGAAACCGTGTACATGGTGATGCGCTACGAGCGCGGGCGGACGCTGCAGGAACACATTCAGCTTCACCGTGGAACCATCAAGGAAAAATTCATCCGTCATGTATTCACGCTGCTGCTGAACGGGCTGCGGGAGGTTCATTCGAACAAACTCCTTCATCTCGACATCAAGCCCGCCAACATCTACATCCGCAATGACGGTACGCCCGTGCTGATCGACTTCGGGGCCGCGCGCCAGACGCTTGTCGAAGAAGGGCAGCGGCTGAGTCCCATGTATACGCCCGGTTTTGCTCCGCCCGAGCAATACAAGAACCGCGATCTGCTCGGTCCGTGGAGCGATTGCTACGCGGTGGGCGCAAGCATTTTTGCGTGCCTTGCGAGCGCAGCGCCGCAAGCGGCCGATGACCGCCTCGAGAAGGACCGCTATGTCTCCGCGACGAAAGTGTGGAAACGGAAGTATTCCCGGCAGTTGCTCGAAACGATCGACTGGTGCCTGGAACTCGATCATTTGAAACGCCCTCAAAGCGTCTACGCGCTCCAAAAAGTGCTGCTGCGGGAAAAGGAGCCCGAAGTACACCGCAGGAAATCACTGATGCAGAGCCTTCGCGGGGCCTGGCTGAAATGAGGTTCTCGATCTTTCAGGAAAGCCGTAAAGGTGGCCGCAAGACGAACCAGGATCGCACCGGCTACGCCTACACTCGCGATGCCCTGCTGATGGTGGCTGCCGACGGCATGGGCGGGCACTTGCACGGCGAGGTCGCCTCGCAGATCGCCGTTCAACTCATCACCGAGGCGTTTCAGCGCGAAGCGACGCCCAAGTTCGCCGACCCATACGGCTTCCTGCAAAAGGGCATCACCGACGCGCACTTCGCGCTGGGTGACTACGCCAAGGCGCGCCACCTGGTGGAGTCGCCGCGCACGACTTGCGTTGCTTGCATCGTTCAGGATTCGACTGCCTACTGGGCGCACGTAGGCGATTCGCGTCTGTATCATATTCGGGACGGCCGGATCCAGGTGCGGACGCGGGATCACTCCCGGGTGCAGTTGCTGGTCGACCAGGGCCGCATCCGGGAGGAGGCGGTCGCGGCGCATCCGGACCGCAACAAGATCTTCAACTGTGTTGGCGCGGGCACGCTTCCGCAGGTGGAGCTGTCGAAGCCGACTCCGCTGCGCGAGGACGACTCCTTGATTCTGTGCACCGACGGCTGGTGGGGCCCGCTCACGGAGAAACTCATCACCGGGGCGTTGTTGAAGAACGACCTCCTGAAGGCGATTCCCGGGTTGATGGACCTTGCGGAACTCCGGGGAGGCGCGGATTGCGACAACCTCTCGGTCGTGGCGATGACCTGGGCGGAAACTCACCCGAGCTCGCTCGCAGGCGCGGTGTCCACTCAGACGCTCGAGCTGGATGGGGTCAGCACGCAGCTCGAGGATTTCAGCAACGCGGACAATAGCGATCTCACCGACGATGAGATCGAGCACGCGATCGAGGAGATCCGCGCCGCGATCCGCAAGCATTCTCCGCAGAAGCCCCGATGAGACCTTCCCAACGCAAACCCGACGAACTGCGTTCCATCGCCATCGATCGTCATTACACGCGGCATGCCGAGGGTTCGGTGCTGGTGGGGTTCGGGGACACGCGCGTGATCTGCACGGCGAGCATCGAGGAAGGCGTGCCGGGTTTTCTGAAGGGTCGCGGTCAGGGCTGGGTCACCGCCGAATACGGCATGCTGCCGCGCTCGACTCACACCCGCACGGATCGGGAAGCGGCGCGCGGGAAGCAATCCGGGCGCACGCAGGAAATACAGCGCCTGATCGGCCGTTCCCTGCGCGCGGTGACCGATACTGCGAAGCTCGGCGAGCGCACCGTGAAACTCGACTGCGACGTGATCCAGGCCGACGGGGGCACGCGTACCGCGAGCATCACCGGGGCGTTCGTCGCACTGCACGACGCTATGGAGACGCTGCTGCGGCGCGGAGTCCTTTCTGCATCGCCGATTCACGATTTCGTCGCCGCTGTGTCGGTGGGTTTGTACGAGGGCGTGGCCGTTCTCGATCTGGACTACGCCGAGGACTCGAGCTGCGATACCGACATGAACGTGGTCATGACGGGAGCAGGCGGCTTCGTCGAGATCCAGGGCACGGCCGAGGGCGAGCCCTTCTCGGTGGCGCAGATGGACGCGCTGGTCGCGCTGGCGAAGCACGGTATCGTCGAGCTCATCGCCAAGCAGAAGGCGGCGCTCGGGGTGAACCATTGATCTTTACCAAAGCTCGTGACACGGGCCGCCTTGGTGCCGTCATTCCCGCGAAAGCGGGAAGCCAGCGTCGGGCAACGACAGCCACTGGGTCCCCGCTTCCGCGGGGACGACGGCGGTACGTCATGCGGTTGCGTGAATCTCAATACACGCCTGTCCTGTCATCGCTGTCCGTTGAGAAGCGCTCGTGAAGAAGCTCGTTCTTGCCTCCTCCAATCCTGGCAAGTTGCGGGAGTTCGAGGCGCTCCTCGCGCCCTTCGGCATGGAGATCCTCCCGCAGGCGAGCCTGGGCGTGACCGACGCCGAGGAACCCTACGGTACTTTCGTCGAGAACGCGCTCGCCAAAGCGCGCCATGCGAGCCGACGAGCCCGGCTTCCCGCGCTTGCCGACGATTCTGGCATTTGCGTCGCAGCGCTGGGCGGAGAACCCGGGGTGCATTCGGCGCGATTCGCGCCTGACTCGCCACAGGGTTCGGGGCGCGAAGTTCAGGATGCGCTCAACAACCAGAAGCTGATTGCTCTCCTCGCCGACAAGAACGACCGCCGCGCGCACTATTACTGCGTGATCGTGCTGACGCGCCACGCCGAAGATCCCGAGCCGGTGATTGCCGAAGGAAGCTGGGCCGGCGAGATCGTGAAGGACCCGCGCGGCGCGAACGGTTTTGGCTACGACCCGCATTTTTTCCTACGGGATCTCGGCAAAACCGCCGCGGAACTGGACCCGGAGCAGAAAAACCTCGTCAGTCACCGCTGCAAGGCGCTGCGGAGGCTGCTCGCGAAGTTGAGGGAGGGCGTATGACCGTGAGCGTCGCCGTCGCGCCGTCTCCGTCCGGGGTGCGCCTCGCGCAGCTACCGCCCCTTGCGCTCTACGTCCACATCCCCTGGTGCGTGAAGAAGTGTCCCTATTGCGATTTCAATTCCCACCAGGCAAAAGCCGAAATCCCGGAAAAATCCTATACCGGTGCGCTCGTCGCCGATCTCGAATTCGCGCTGCCCGACGTTTGGGGGCGCCGCGTTCAGAGTGTATTTTTCGGCGGTGGCACGCCAAGCCTCTTCTCGGCAACGGCCATCGAGACGCTGATTTCCGCGTTCCGCGCACGGCTAACGATCGCCGCCGATTGCGAGATCACGCTGGAGGCGAATCCCGGCACGTTTGAAGCCGAGAAATTCCGCAACTACCGCGAGGCCGGGGTGAATCGCCTTTCGATCGGGATCCAGAGCTTCAACCCCAGGCACCTCAAGGCGCTCGGCCGCATCCACGACGACGTCGAGGCCCGGCGCGCGATCGAGATCGCGCAGAACCATTTCGACAACATCAATCTCGACCTCATGTACGCGCTGCCCCAGCAAACGCCGGAAGAAGCGCGGGCCGACGCCAGGGCGGCGCTGGCGGCCGCGACGACACACCTGTCGTTCTACCACCTGACGCTCGAGCCGAACACGCATTTCCACCGGCATCCGCCGGTATTGCCCGACGAAGACGCGGCCGCGGCCATGCAGGACGCCATCGCGGAGGCGCTCGCCGGGGACGGCTACGTTCACTACGAAACCTCCGCCTGGGCCAAGCCTGGCCATGAATGCCGCCACAATCTCAACTACTGGCGTTTCGGCGACTATCTGGGTATCGGTGCGGGTGCCCACGGCAAGTTGAGCTTTCGCGACCGCATTACGAGGGCGTCGCGCTGGAAGCAGCCCAAGGAATATCTGGAGCGTGTCGCGGAGGGGCGTCCGGTGCAGGAGAGCCGCGAGATCGGGCGCGCGGATCTGGTGTTTGAGTTCATGATGAATGCACTGCGCCTGACCGAGGGTTTTCCGGTCGCCTCATTCGTCGAGCGCACGGGTCTGCAGATTACGGCCGCGGAAAGGCCGCTGCGGGAGGCCGAAGCGCGTGGGTTGATTCTCCGCGATCACGAGCGCATTCGCCCGAGCGATTTGGGGCAGCGTTTTCTCAACGATCTGCTGCAGCTGTTCTTGCCGGTCAAGTCTTCCTGAACACCAGGTCCCACACGCGGTGCCCGAGCTTGAGGCCGCGCCCTTCGAATTTCGTCTCGGGGCGCGAGCCGGGCCGTTGCGCGAAGCCCGTTGCCGTGTTTTCCAGTGCAGGCTCGGCCGACAGCACTTGCAGCATCTGCTGCGCGTAGTCTTCCCAGTCGGTGGCGGCGTGGACAGTGGCGCCGGGCTTCATTCTCGAGGCAAGCAGCGCGACGAAGGGGGGCTGAATGAGGCGCCGCTTGTGGTGGCGTTTTTTCGGCCAGGGATCTGGAAAAAAAAGGTGCACGCCGTCAAGGGCGACGGACGCGATCATCTGTTGCAAGACTTCGACCGCATCGTGCTGGATGATGCGCACGTTCTTAAGATTCAGCTCGGCGACGTGCTTCAGGAGGCTGCCGACGCCCGGAGTGTGCACCTCGATGCCGAGATAATCGTTTTCGGGGTGCGCCTGCGCAATTGTCGCGGTGGTTTCGCCCATGCCGAAGCCGATCTCCAAAACCTTCGGCGCGGAGCGGCCGAACTGGCGATCGAGGTCGAGAGGGGCTCGCGCGAATGGCACGCCGTAGACGGGCAGCAGCTCTTCGCAGGCGCGCCGCTGCGCGTTGGTGACACGCCCCTGGCGGAGGACGAAGCTTCGTATCTGGCGCCGTTGTTCCTGCAAGAAAGCTTGGCTACGCGGCTTTCGGCGAGATCGTGCCGGAGGTCGGCGAGCTGGGGCTGGCGGAGTAGAGCTTCTTCGGCATGCGCCCCGCGAGAAAGGCTTCGCGGCCGGCTTCGACCGCCTTCCTCATCGCCTGCGCCATAAGCACCGGGTTCTGGGCCTTGGCGACCGCCGTGTTCATGAGCACGGCGTCGCAGCCGAGCTCCATCGCGATGGCGGCATCGGACGCCGTCCCAACGCCCGCATCGACCACCACCGGTACCTTCGCATTCTCGATGATGAGCTGAAGGTTCCAGGGATTGAGGATCCCCATCCCCGAACCGATCAGCGAGGCGAGC
>DATDGA010000119.1:0-5806 GCA_036522335.1 Burkholderiales bacterium | reverse complement strand
CGCTATTCCTTCGGCGGAACGGTGCGCAGGTAGGCGACGATCGCCTCGAGGTCCGCCTCGCTCATGCGCGCGTACCAGGCGAAACCCATCGGCGGCTTGAGCCTGCTGCCGTCCTTGCGCACCCCCTCGGTGATGGCGCGTTTGACCTCGGCATCGCTCCAGGCTCCGATGCCGTTCGTCTTGTGCGAGGTAATGTTGCGCGACACCGAGACGCCGAACGGCCCTTCGAACTTCTCGCCGCCCCGCCCGAGCGCGCTGTTGAAGTCGCGCCGGCCGTTGACCGTCGGCGTGTGGCATTCCATGCAGTGGCCGATGGTGACGAGGTAGAAGCCGCGCTTCACGGGATCTTTCATCGCGCTCTCGGGCAGCGGCGCCTCGGCGCCCGGAGGAACGTCGACGTGCATCTGCGGCACCTTGTACACCGGCGCCTGAACCTTGCTCGATACCGCGGGAACCTGCAGCAGATACGCGGCGACCGCGTCGAGATCGGCCGGCGTGAAAATCCTGTAGTACGTATAGGGCATCTGCGGGGAGAGCTGCTGGCCGTTCGGCTGCTTGCCCTCGACGAGCGCGCGCTTGACGTCGGCCGCGTTCCAGCCGCCGATACCCGTCTGCTTGTCCGGGGTGATGTTCGCGCCCTTGACCGTGTACTCCGGCGTGTCCCAGGTCTGCGGGCCGCCCGCGTACAGCCGCGCGGCGTCGATCACCCCGCCGGGCCCGCGCGGCGAATGGCAGTTCCCGCAGGTGAGAATGCCTTCGACCAGGTAGCGTCCGCGCTCCACCGGCGTCTGCGCCGTCGCCGCGCTTGCGGCTACCGCCAGCGCCGCAATCCACCATTTCCTCGATTTCATTGTCGTCTCCCCCTGGTCGTAGCCGATCGGGCGAGCCATCGTGCCACAATTGCACGATCTTCACCACGCGCAAACAAGCCATGGCCCTCAAACGCTCCAAAGGTCCCGCCGGCACGCTCCTCGTGCTCGAGCACACTTCGAAAATCCTCAGAGCCAATCCCTTGCGCGATCCGCACGTGCGCAAGCTCGCGGTGTGGCTGCCGCCGCAGTACGACGACGGAACGAAGCGCCGATTCCCGGTGCTCTACGATCTCGTCGGCTTCACCGGCTCCGGCCTTTCGCACGTCGGCTGGAAGCCCTTCGGCGACAACGTCCCCGAGCGCGCGGCGCGGCTCATCCGCGAAGACAAGATGGGACCGGCGATCGTCGTGTTCCCGGATTGTTTCACCGCGCTCGGCGGCAACCAGTACGTGAACTCCTCGGCGATCGGCGATTACGCCGACTATCTCACGCGCGAGATCGTCCCTTTCGTCGATCGGGAGTTCAGGACGCTCGCGAGCCGCGAGCACCGCGGCTGCTTCGGAAAATCATCGGGCGGTTACGGCGCCGTCATCCACGGCATGAGGTACGCGAAGACCTGGGGCGCAGTCGCAAGCCACTCCGGCGACGCCTATTTCGATTTCGTCTACTGGCACGACTGGCCGAGCACGCTGAACGAATTGGCGAAGCATCGTGCGCCCAAGCGCAAGGCCGGCGCCTACGACGCGCGAGGCGAATCGAACCGCAGGGGCCTCGCCGAAGGCAGGGACGACGGGCGCGTCCGGCGCTTCCTACAGCATGTGTGGAAAAAGGAAAAGCTCTCCACGGCGGAAGGCCACTGCATCATGAACCTTTGCATGGCGGCGACCTACGATCCGGATCCGAGAGCGCCGAACGGCTTTCGCGTGCCGTTCAACATGGAATCGGGCGAGGCGATCGCGGAGCGCTGGAGGAAGTGGCGCGAGCACGATCCGATCAATCTCGTCGCGAAATACCGCGACAGCTTGAAGTCGCTGCGCGGTATCTACATCGACTGCGGCTGGCGCGATCAGTACCACATCCACTACGGCGCGCGCATTCTTGCGAAGCGCCTCGCTGCCGCCGGCATCCGGCACAGGTACGAAGAGTTCGACGACAACCACTCCGACATCGATTACCGGATGGATGTGAGCCTGCCGTTCCTCTACCGGGCGCTGAAGCCCTGAGAGGGCGGGCTATTTCATCAGGCCCTCGCGCTCGATGAAAGCGATGATGTCCGGCAGGCCCTGCCCGCTCTTCAGATTGCTGAACACGAAGGGCCGCGTGCCGCGCATTTTCTTCGCGTCGCGGTCCATCACCTCCAGGGACGCCCCCACCATGGGCGCGAGGTCGATCTTGTTGATGACGAGCAGGTCCGACTTGGTGATGCCGGGCCCGCCCTTCCTCGGGATCTTGTCGCCCGCGGCGACGTCGATCACGTAGAGAGTGAGATCGGAGAGCTCCGGGCTGAAGGTCGCGGCGAGGTTGTCCCCCCCCGACTCGATGAAGATCAAGTCCAGGTCGCGGAACGCGCGGTTGAGCCGCGCCACCGCCTCGAGGTTGATCGATGCATCCTCGCGTATCGCGGTGTGCGGGCAGCCGCCCGTCTCCACGCCGATGATGCGCTCGGCGGCGAGCGCTTCGTTCCTCACGAGGAACTGCGCGTCCTCCTCGGTGTAGATGTCGTTGGTGACCACGCCGAGCTGGTACCTGTCGCGCAGCGCGCGGCAGAGCGCGAGCGTCAGCGCAGTTTTCCCGGAACCGACCGGACCGCCAATGCCGACCCTGAGCGGGGACGCATCATTCATGATCTGAACAGCCTGCTGTACTGCGTTTCGTGACGCGACGAAAGCAGCGCCAGGCCGGGCGTGAAATTCCCGAGCGAGTCGTCGTCGAGCCAGGCGGCCGCGCGCGCGATCTCCTCCAGCCGGCCGCCGAGGGAGAGGAGCAGGCGCTGGCCGTCGGTCTGGCCGAGCGGCAAGGCTTTCATCGCAGCGAGCACCTGGTTCTCGATCCACGACCAGAGGTAGGCGACGAGGGCCTCGTGCGGATCGATTTTCCAGGCCGCTGCGGCGAAGGCGAACGCCGCGGGAAATGAGGGCTCCTCGAGCGGAACCTTGCCCAGCCCGAGCTCGGGGAGCAGCTTCGCCAGCGAATAGCCCATCTGCGCGGTTTCGGCGCGCAATTCCGCGGTCTCACGGGCTGCGAGGAAGAGCGCGTTCCAGCGAACCGCCGCGACTGCGTCGTCCGCACGCCAGGCGTTGCACAGGCGCAGCAGCACGGGCGCCTCCATGCGCGCGAGCGAATGTTTCAGCACGTCGCCGATCCAGCCCTCCGCGCTCGCGGCATCGCGCACGATGCCCGCCTCGATGGCGGCCTCCAGCCCTTGCGAATAGCTGTAGGCGCCGACCGGAAGCGCCGGGCTCGCCAGCTGCAGCAGCCGCGCGAGCGGGCGCTCAATGTTCGTGATCATGGTGCTCGTGCTGATGGGGCCCGCCGGCCGCGTTTCCGTGATAGGCGCCGGCTTCGGGCTCGAAGGGCACGGTGAGGTGAGCCAGCTTCGCGCCGAGACCGGCCAGCATCTTCTCGAGCACGTGGTCGTCCGCCAGCCGCAGGAAGCCCTTGCCGACTTCCACCGGGACGTGTCGGTTGCCAAGGTGATAGGCGCAGCGGGCCAGCTCCCTTGCCGAGGCGCATTCGACGTGCAGCACGCGTTCCGCCGCCGCGACGACTTCGACGACACGCCCGTCGGAGGCGACGACGAGGTCGCCTCCGCGCAGCATCTCCCCGCGCGGCAGCATGAGCGCCGCCTCCTCGCCCGAAGCGAGCCGGGTGCGCAGGCGCGTCTTCTGCCGCGAATCGAATGGCAGCTCCAGCCTGCTCTTCACTTCGAGCCGGTACGAGTCGCGCCTCTCCTTCAGTTTGGTTCTGATCTCAAGCATCAGAATAGAAAATATCTTTGCGCCATCGGCAGCACCTTCGCCGGCTCACAGACGAGCAACTCGCCGTCGGCGCGCACTTCGTAAGTTTCGGGATCGACCTCGATCTTCGGCTGCCAGTCGTTGTGGATCATGTCCTTCTTGCCGAGCTTGCGCGTGTTCTTCACCGCCTCGAGGGGCCGCGCCAACCCGAGCGAAGCGAGCGCCGGGTTGGCGAGCGCCGCCTGCGAAACGAAGGTCACCGAGGTGCGCAGCGCGCGACCGAACGCGCCGAACATCGGCCGATAATGGACCGGCTGCGGCGTCGGGATCGACGCGTTCGGATCGCCCATCGCCGCGGCCGCGATCATGCCGCTTTTCAGGATGAGGTAAGGCTTGGCGCCGAAAAACGCCGGCTTCCACAGCACCAGATCGGCGAGCTTGCCCTCTTCGACCGACCCGACCGCGTGCGCGATGCCGTGCGTGATCGCCGGGTTGATGGTGTACTTGGCGATGTAACGTTTCACGCGTACGTTGTCGTGGGTCTTCACGTCGCCTTTCAGCGCGCCGCGCTGCACCTTCATCTTGTGCGCCGTCTGCCAGGTACGGATGATGACTTCGCCCACGCGCCCCATCGCCTGCGAGTCGGAGGACATCATAGAGAAGGCGCCCAGATCGTGCAGGATGTCCTCGGCGGCGATGGTTTCCTTGCGGATGCGCGACTCGGCGAAAGCGATGTCCTCGGCTACGCCCGCATCGAGGTGGTGGCACACCATCAGCATGTCGAGGTGCTCGGCGATGGTGTTGACGGTGTAGGGCCGCGTCGGGTTGGTCGATGAGGGCAGCACGTTCGGCAGCCCCGCGACCTTGATGATGTCGGGCGCGTGTCCGCCGCCCGCGCCTTCGGTATGGAAAGTGTGAATGGTGCGTCCCTTGAACGCCGCGATCGAGGCCTCGACGAACCCCGATTCGTTCAGCGTGTCGGTGTGGATCGCCACCTGTACGTCCATCCTGTCGGCGACGGCGAGGCAGTTGTCGATCGCCGCGGGCGTCGTCCCCCAGTCCTCGTGGAGCTTGAGGCCCACCGCGCCCGCGTCGATCTGTTCCCGCAGCGGCTCGGGCAGACTCGCGTTGCCCTTGCCGAAAAAGCCGAGGTTCATGGGAAACGCCTCGGCCGCGCAAAGCATGGAGCGGATGTGCCAGGGTCCGGGCGTGCAGGTGGTCGCATAGGTGCCAGTCGCCGGACCGGTGCCGCCGCCGAGCATCGTGGTGACGCCGCTCATCAATGCTTCCTCGATCTGCTGCGGACAGATCCAGTGGATGTGCGTGTCGATGCCGCCCGCGGTGACGATCATGCCTTCGCCCGCGATCGCCTCGGTGCCGGCCCCGATGGGGATCGTGATCGCGGGCTGGATGTCTGGATTGCCCGCCTTGCCGATCTTCCAGATGCGCCCGTCCTTGATGCCGATGTCGGCCTTGACGATGCCCCAGTGGTCGACGATGAGCGCATTGGTGATGACCGTATCGGCCACCTCGGCAGAAATTCGCTGGCTCTGGCCCATGCCGTCGCGAATCACCTTGCCGCCGCCGAACTTCACTTCCTCGCCGTATACGGTGAAATCCTTCTCGACCTCGATCCAGAGCTCGGTATCGGCCAGACGCACGCGATCGCCCGTCGTCGGGCCGAACATCTCCGCATAGGCCTGCCGCGAGATCTTCATTTGAGCGCTCCCATCACTTTGCCGGTGAAGCCGTAGACCTTCCTGTCCCCGGCCAGCGCCACCAGTTCCACAGTGCGCTCCTGCCCCGGCTCGAAGCGCACCGCCGTGCCCGCCGCGATGTTGAGCCGGAAACCGCGCGCGCGTTCTCGATCGAAGCTGAGCGCGGCGTTGGTCTCGTAGAAATGATAGTGCGAACCCACCTGGATCGGCCGATCGCCGGTGTTGGACACCTTGATGGTCATCGTCTTCCGGCCGGCGTTCAACTCGATCTCGCCGGGCTGGGTCTTGATTTCTCCTGGAATCATCTCGTGCTCAGACG
>DATDGA010000118.1:0-1792 GCA_036522335.1 Burkholderiales bacterium | reverse complement strand
TATTACGCTGGGCCTTGCGTGGCTTACAGAGCGGGCCGGACTGTCTTTGGCGCTGGGAGCATTTCTCGCCGGTATGCTCATAGCCGAAACCGAGTACCGGCATCAGGTCGAGGAGGACATCCGGCCGTTTCGGGAGGTCCTGCTGGGCCTGTTCTTCGTAACGATGGGCATGGGACTCGACCTTGGGACGGTCACACAGAATCTCTTGCTAACTCTGGCGTTGACGGCACTGCTGGTCGCGTTCAAGTTCGTTCTGGTTGCAGGACTAGCACGTTTGTTCGGGGCCGGTCCCGGTGCGGCCGTGCGTACGGGGCTGGCGCTTGCTCAGGTGGGCGAATTCGGTCTGGTGCTCATGGTCGCGGCACAGTCCGTTGCATTGGTCGATCGCGACTTTTTCCAGCTGGTCGTCGGGGCGATGCTGCTGTCGATGCTTGCCGCCCCGTTCATTATTCAAGCAAGCGACAGGCTTGTGCTGCGTTGGTCGAGTATGGAATGGATGCAGAGATCGCTTGCGCTGCATCGGGTCGCCGCGCAGAGCCTCGCGACCGAGCGGCATGTGATCGTCTGCGGTTACGGTCGCACGGGGCAGCGCCTTTCGCACATGCTCGAGCAGGAGAAACTCGACGTCATTGCCCTGGATACGGATCCGGAGCGTGTACGCGGGGCGGCCGCAGCGGGCGAAAAAGTCGTGTTCGGCGACGCCTCGCGGCACGAGACGCTCGTGGCGGCAGGCATTGTCCGCGCGAGCGCGCTCGTCATCACTTTCGCCGATACGCAGCTTGCACTCCGTATCCTGCATCACGTTCGCGCGCTCAACCCAGAGCTGCCGGTGATCGTCCGCACCCTGGACGACGCGGACATGGACCGCCTCATCGCCGCAGGCGCCTCGGAAGTCGTCCCAGAGACCTTCGAGTCGAGCTTGATGCTCGCCTCGCACGCCTTGGTGCTTCTAGGCGTACCCCTGAGGCGCGTAGTCCGCCGTATCCGCGATGTTAGAGAACACCGGTACAGCCTCATGCGCGGTTTCTTTCACGGGGGATCCGACGAACCCGAGGACCCGGACGAAGCGCGCGAACCGCGCCTGCATTCGGTAACGCTCGCGCCCGGGTCGGGCGGCTCCGGGCGCAGCATCGGGGACCTTGCTTTGGGTGAGATAGGCGCGCAGGTAACGGCGCTACGTCGGAAGGAGTTGCGGATGATTTCACCGGGGCCGGATACTCTGCTGCAGGACGGCGACGTGATCGTGCTGCTTGGGACGCCGGACCAGCTCGCCGCCGCCGAGATGCGCTTGTTGCAGGGTTAGCCACCCTGGGGCTGAGTCCCGGCGCAACTGCGGCGAGATGTCTTGCGGCTCGTCGGGAAGTCGAATCGCGCGCCCGAATGCTTGCTAGCCGGACGCTGCCTTGGCCATGACGATCAAGTGCTCAATTGCGCCTGGATCCACAGCGCGCGCCTGTTCGAGGGTCGAGATCGTAGCGGCGAGCTGGTCCGGGAACGTTCGCAGGGCGCGCGTGAGCAGGCTGCTCGCTTTTTCCGCCTGACCGTCGAAGGCGAGGAATACCGCGCGACGCACCACAACGGAGTTGCCCGGCCAATACCGAGCGACGCGTTCGCTCATCGCCAGCTTGTTCGCAAGCTCACTCCGATCCAGCGACGCGCCCAAGAAGATCCAAAGCTCCGCCACGGGCGCCATGAGGCCCTGTGCCACGTCGTGCATGGTTGCGGCGTCCCGTTGCGCTTGCGCGGCAGCGGTGAGTGTGACGGTTGTTCCGGTGATGCGCGAGGTGTCGAG
>DATDGA010000117.1:0-5328 GCA_036522335.1 Burkholderiales bacterium | reverse complement strand
GAGGGGACATGAAGGCGAGCTGGCACCCGATCAGGACCATCGCCAAGCGCGAGCTCTCGGCGTACTTCGAGTCTCCGGTCGCCTACGTGTTCCTGGTGATCTTTCTCCTGCTTTCAGGATTCTTCACTTTCACCCTCGGCGGCTTTTTCGAGCGCGGCGAGGCCTCGCTCGCGGCGTTTTTCAACTGGCTACCATGGCTGTTCCTGTTCCTCGTGCCCGCCGCCGGCATGCGGCTGTGGTCCGAGGAGCGCCGCCTGGGGACGATCGAGCTGCTGTTTACAATGCCCGTGGCTCCCTGGCAGGCGATCGTCGCCAAGTTCCTCGCTTCGTGGCTGTTTCTGGTCATCGCGCTCGCGCTCTCCTTCCCGATCGTGATCACGGCCAACTGGCTCGGCGATCCGGACAACGGGGTGATCGCGAGCGGCTACGTCGGAGCGGCATTGCTCGCGGGCGCTTATCTCGCGATCGCATGCATGACCTCGGCCTTCACGCGCAACCAGGTGATCGCTTTCATCCTCGCGGTGGTGCTGTGTCTGCTGCTGATCCTGGTGGGCTTCTCGCCGCTCACCGATCTGCTCGCGCGCTGGGCGAGTCCCTGGCTGGTGGAGGCGGTCGCGAGATTTTCCGTGCTCACCCACTACGACGGATTCCAGAAGGGGGTGCTCGATTCGCGCGACCTCCTTTATTTCCTGTCGGTGATCGCCTTCGCGCTGTTCGCGACCGGCGTCGTCATCCGCAATCAAAGGGCGGGCTGAGAGCGCCATGCACAAGAAGACGGAAAATCTGCTGTATTCGGCCGGCGGCCTCGTGGTTGCCTTCGTCATCCTCGTCCTGCTGAACCTGGTGCTGGGCGCTCCAAGGGCGCGCATCGATCTGACCCAGGGCAGGCTCTACACGCTCTCCGAGGGAACGCGCGCCTTGCTCGGCAAGCTCGATTCCCCGGTCAAGATCCGCCTGTACTTCAGCCAGAACGACGTGCCCCTGCCGATCAAGGCGTACGGCCGGAGGGTGGAGGATCTGCTCGCCGAGTTCAGGCAGGCGGGCCGCGGGAAAGTCGTGATCGAGAAATTCGATCCCCAGCCCGACTCCGACGCGGAGGATTCGGCGACGCTCGAAGGGGTCGAGGCGCAGGTCATGCCCTCGGGCGACAAGTTCTACCTCGGCGCCTCGATCAGCTACGCCGACCAGAAGGTTGCGCTGTCGGCGCTCGCGCTCGATCGCGAGCCTTTGCTCGAATACGATCTGACGCGCGCAATCGCTCGTGCCACCACGACCGTGAAACCGGTGATCGGAGTGATGAGCGCGCTGCCGGTGTTCGGCATGCCGCCCAACCAGTTCACCGGCGGCCAGCCGATGGAACCGCAGGTGTTCATCACAGAATTGCGGCGCGACTACACGGTCAAGCGGGTCGGCCTCGACCCCGAGAAAATCGACGACGACATCAAGGTGCTGGTGGTGATCCACCCGCGCGGCATCAGCGACCGCGCGCAATATGCACTCGACCAGTTCGTGCTCCGCGGCGGGAAACTCATCGCTTTCCTCGATCCCAACGCCTATTTCGACCAGATGGGCCAAATGGGAGGCATGGGCGGTGGAGGGACGCCATCCTCGTTCGACAAGTTGCTCAAGGCCTGGGGGATAGGCTTCGACTCGGGAAAAGTCGTGCTCGACATGCGCTACGTCACGGGCGCGGGTGCGCGCAGCCTGCCGACCCTGCTCTCACTCAACGACAATGCGTTCGACCCGAAAGACATCGCCACAGCGCGCCTTGGATCGGTGCTCATGCCTTTCGCGGGCGTGTTCACGGGCAAGCCCGTCGAGGGCTTGAGCGAATCCGTCCTCATCAAGACCTCGGCCTATTCGCAGCTCGTGGATTCCTTCGCCGCGATGGCCCAGGGTGAAGCGGCCATCAGGAGTTTCCAGCCCTCCAACACCGAATGGCCGCTTGCGATCCGGCTGACGGGAAAGTTCAAGACCGCATTTCCGCAAGGGCAACCCAAGCCCGAGGACAAGCGCGAAGGCAAGGCCGCGAAAGCACCCGATCCGAAGGCCGAGAGCGCGTCCCTGAAGGAATCGGCCGCGGACAACGCCGTGGTGCTGGTCGGCGACAGCGATTTCATCAACGACGGGGCGGCGGTGCAGATCCAGGAAATATTCGGACAGAGGATCGTGATCCCGCGCAACGGCAACATCGCCTTCGCCCAGGCGCTGGTGGACCAGTTCGCCGGCGATCCCGCCCTGATCAAGCTGCGCAGCCGCGCGAGCGCCGCGCGGCCGTTCACCCTGATCCGCGACATGGAGGCGAAGGCGCAGCAGGCCTACCTCGGCAAGATCAAGGAGCTGGAGGACAATCTCAGCCAGACTCAGGTCAAGTTGAGCGCGCTGCAAAAGGGCAGAGGGCCGGGCGCGGGGGCGATTCTCACGAGCGAGCAGCAGACCGAGCTCGAAAATTTCCGCAGGAAAGCCGCCGAGACGCGCCTCGCGCTGAAGGAAGTCCGCCGCGAATTGCGCGCCGACAGCGAGGCGCTGCAGTTCTGGACCAAGGTACTGAACATCGCGCTCGTCCCCCTGCTCGTTGCCGCGGCGGGCATTGCGCTCGCGGTCGTGCGCCGCCGCAGGACTCCGGTTCTATGAACCGCAAACAATTCCTCATCGCGCTCGCGGTGCTCGCCGTTCTTGCGGCGGCGGGCGCCTTCGTCACCCTGTCCGACCGCTCGGGCTGGACGAGCGCCGATACGCGCGCGGGGCAGAAGGTGTTCGCGGGCTTGAGGATCAGCGAGGTTGCCGAGATCGCGATCAAGGATTCCTCGGGCGAGCTGCACCTCGTGCGGGACGCGACCGGCTGGAGCGTGCGCGAGCGCGCCGGCTTCGCCGCCGACACCGATCGCATCGGCGAGCTGCTGGTGAAGCTGGCTGAATTGAAAATCGTGCAGAGCGAGGCTCTGCCGGAGAGCCAGCGCGCGCGCCTGGAGCTGGTCGAACCGAAGGACCCGGGGTCGCAAGGCGCGGGAACCGCGCTCGAGCTGAAGGACGCGAAGGGCGGCTCGCTCGGCCGCGCGCTTCTCGGCAGAAAAATAGTGAATAGTGCCGCAGTCGCATCGCTCGGACGCGGCGAGGCCGAGGCCACCGGCCGTTACCTGACGCTGGGAGGCGACGCCAATACGATGCTTGCGGTCGGTGATCCCCTGACGCAAGCCGTATCCATGCCCGATCAATGGCTGGTGAAGGATCTCCTTCGGGCCGATGGCGTGAAATCGGTTTCGTCCTCGAAAGACGGGAAGCTGCGCTGGCACGTAACGCGCGGGACCGAGTCCACCGACTGGACGTTCGCCGGCTCCAAGGAAAGGCCGGATCTGCAGAAAGCGACCGACCTCGCGAGCTCGCTCGGCTGGGTGAACCTGGTCGACGTGGTCGCCGATCCCGCCAAGGCCGACACGGGTCTGGATCACGCAGTCGTCATCAAGGCCGAGACTCTGGACGGCGTGAGCTATTCGCTCGCCATCGGCAAGCAGGCAGGGGTCAACTATTACGTCAAGGTCGCAGTCGCCGGCGAACCCCGTAAGACGCGGATGCCCGTCAAGGGCGAGAAAGCCGAAGACAAGGCGAAGAACGACAAGGAATTCGAGGAACGCCGCAAGCAGCTCGTGGAAAAGGTCGCGCGCGAGAAGAAACTCGATCGCTGGGTCTACCTGGTGGCGAGGAGCGGCGTGGATCCGCTGCTGCGCGACCGCGCGGGGCTCATGCCGGAAAAGAAGAAGCCGGCGAAGAAGGGCTGAGGGAGGTCTCATGCAGATCAAAGGCAGCACGTTCATCGTCACCGGCGGCGCGTCCGGACTAGGCGAAGGCACGGTCAAAATGCTCGCCGAAGGCGGCGCAAACGTCGTGATCGCCGACCTTCAGGCCGACAAAGGCGAGGCGCTGGCGAAGCAGCTCGGCTCGAAGGTACGCTTCGTGAAATGCGACGTCACCGCTGAAGCCGACGGCCAGGTCACGGTCGAAGCGGCGCTCAAGAATTTCAATGCCTTGCAGGGTCTGGTCAATTGCGCCGGTATCGCGATCGCCGAGCGCACGGTGAAGAAGGACGGACCGCACGCGCTGGCGTCGTTCTCGCGCGTGATCGGCATCAATCTCATCGGCACCTTCAACATGATCCGGCTGGCGGCGGTCGCGATGGCGAAGGGAGCTCCGAACGCGGTCGGCGAGCGCGGCGTGATCGTGAATACCGCGTCGGTGGCGGCCTACGACGGGCAGATCGGGCAGGCGGCGTACTCGGCCTCGAAGGGCGGCGTGGTGGGCATGACGCTCCCGATCGCGCGAGATCTTTCGCGTGACGGCATCCGTGTCTGCACCATCGCGCCGGGGATTTTCGAGACGCCGATGCTGCTCGGCATGCCCAAGGACGTGCAGGACGCGCTCGCCAAGCAGGTGCCTTTTCCGCCGCGCCTGGGCAAGCCGGCGGACTACGCGCAACTCGTCCGGCACATCGTCGAAAACGAGATGCTGAACGGCGAGGCGATCCGGCTGGATGGCGCGATCCGCATGGCGCCGAAGTGACTCGCGCGTAATGCGCGAGTCATCCCCGCGAAGGCGGGGATCCAGTGTGACCGGCCTTCGCCGGCCTAGCTCGCCTTGTATGCCTCCTTCAGGCGTTTTATATCGATCTTGTCCATCTGCATCATCGCCTGCATGACCCGGTTCGCTTTCCCGGCATCCTTATCCCGCAGCATCTTTCCCAGAACCGAGGGAATGATCTGCCACGACAGGCCGTATTTGTCTTTCAGCCAGCCGCATCTGCTTTTTTCTCCGCCTGCGGATAGTTTCTCCCACAGTTCGTTCACTTCCTTCTGAGTCTCGCAGTTCACGAAGAAGGATATCGCCGGCGTGAATTTGAATTGCGGTCCGCCGTTCAGCGCGAAAAATTCCTGTCCGTCGAGCTCGAAGGTCGCCGACATGACCGTCCCTTTGGGTCCCGGCCCGCCTTCTCCATAGCGGTTGACGCTCCCGGCCTTCGAGTTCTTGAAAATGGAAACGTAGAAGTTCATCGCTTCTTCGGCCTTGCCGTCGAACCACAGGAACGGGGTGATTTTTTGCATGGCTCTCCTCTTTGCTGTAATCGATCTTCACTCCGCGCGAATGTTGCCCGCCTTGGCTACCTTGGCCCAGCGATCCAGTTCTCCCTGTATGAACTGCGCGAACTCCTCCGGCGTGTTCGGCGCAGGCAAGTCCATCCAGAACAATCGTCCGGTGAAACCCTAGGGCAAATGGAGAACCTCACCCCCCGGCCCCCTCTCCAACTGGAGAGGGGGAGTGCAGCGCAGCGGCGAATGC
>DATDGA010000116.1:0-3270 GCA_036522335.1 Burkholderiales bacterium | reverse complement strand
GCGCCCGAGATCTTGACGGCCTTGGCGTAGCGCTCCGCGTCGGCCTTGAGCATCGGGGCCCACTCGTCTCCCGAAATGCCGAGGGGATCGATGCCGAGGTTCTTCATGCGGTCGATGATCTCCGGAAGCTTCACCACCTGCGACACGTCGGCGCCGATCTTCACGATGATCTCTTTCGGCGTTCCGCTGGGCGCGAACAGGCCGAAGGTCGGCGCGAAATCGAACCCGGGAATGGTCTCGGCGATCGCGGGCACATCCGGAGCGAGGTCCGAACGCTTGAGCGAGTTGATCGCCAGCAGCTTGATCTTTCCGTCTTTCGCGTGCGCCGCCAGCGTCGGATATCCGGACAGCACCATCGGCACCTGCCCGCCCACGAGGGCGGGCACGCTCTGCCCCGTGCCCTTGTAAGGCACGTGGACCATGTCGAGGTTCAGGGACGCCGCCAGGTACGCCATGCACAGGTGATGCGTGCTGCCGATGCCCGAGGAGCCGTAGCTGTACTTTCCCGGCTCGGCCTTGATCAGCGCGATCAGCTCCTGGAAGGAATTGGCCGTGACCGACGGATGCACGGCCAGGACCAGGGGCGCGCGCGCGGTGAGCGAAACGGGAATGAGATCCCGGTCCGCGTCGTAGGGAAGCTTGGTGAAGAGGAACGGAATGATCGCGTGGGTCGAGTTGTCCGTCATCAGCAGCGTATAACCGTCGGGCGCCGCCTTGGCGACAAATTCCGCACCCAGAATGCCGTTCGCTCCCGGCTTGTTCTCGACGACGAACTGCTGGCCCCAGCGCTCGGAGAGCTTCTGGCCGATGACACGGGCGATCGTATCGGGCAGGCCGCCGGGGGAGTAGCCCACGATGACGCGCACGGACCTGTCCGGATAATTCTTCGTGCCTTGGGCGAACGCGGTCTGTGCTACGCACAGCGCGGCAAATCCCAACAGGCGGATCAATCCGCCGAGTCTCGAATGCATGGACAACCCTCCTCCGAAAGCCCGGATTCTACTATGCGGCTAGTTTCCTTCGGCCGTCTTCGGCGCGGCTTCCGGGTTCCACTGGCCTCTGCGCATGCGCGTGATTTTCACCGTCTTGAAAAGACCTGCCTTCCGGAACGGCTCGTTCGCGGAGAATGCTTCGGCGGCCGTGCGATCCGAAACGTTGATGATGAGCACGCTGCCCGTGCGCGTCGCCCCGTCCTCGGCGAGCAGACCTCCGCCTAGAACGAGGATGTCCCTGTGCCTGTCGAGGTAGGCGAGATGCGCCTCGCGTGTGGCGGCGCGGACCGCCTGGCCGTCGGGGCGGTCTTCCTGGTAGATGATGTAGAGCACGGCGCCTATTTCCTGAACAACGCCTCGGCGTTGCGGTACGCGATGTTCTCGGCCGCGTCCCGCGGCAGCTGCCCGAGCCACGCGCGGTAGCCCTCGAAAATCTGCGCGTACCCGTCCCAGCGCTCGGTGATCCAGGTGTCGGAGCCGAGAAGGAAGCGATCCGAATGCTTCTCGAACAGCCGCTTCCACTCGGGCGTGAGCTTGCCGTCGCCACCGGTGATCCCGTAGCGGTAGGATAGCTCGCCCCACAGCGCCGGATAGCGGGCGAAATACCGCTCGAGCTTTTCCACCGGAGTGCCGAAGCCCGTATGCGCCCAGATGACTTTCGCCTTCGGGTTGTGCGCGAACAGCCGCTCGATCGCCTCGTCGTCGGAGTGAGCATGGATGAAGAAGTCGTTCGCGACCGCGAGATCGACGATGCGCTTCACCTGCTCGCCGTCCGCGTCGGCGCCTTGCAGGTGGAACTCGCCAATGCCGCGGTAATAGCCACGCTTCATTTCCGACTCGATGAGCGCGTAGATCTTCGGGTCTTTGAACCAAGTCTGAATATCCGCCCGCACCACGTAAGGCCGGATGAAGGGCACGACCCATACGTCCTTGGCCTGCGCATCGAAGAGCGCGCGCGTCCCGTCGTTCGGACGGCTGTTGGCGAGGATGCCGAGGACGCCGCTCTTGCGGAAGACAGCGAGAGCACGGTCGACGGAATAACGTGCGCTCGCCTCCGCGTTGTAGTGCAGGTGAGCGTCGAATACCGGAAGCGGGTCGGCCGCCCGGGCCACCGCGCAAAGCGCGATCAAGAAGGGCACGGCCGCTACCTTCTTCATCGTGGCGAGATCCATGACGGCCTCAAACCATCTTCTCGGGACGCACCCAGGCGTCGAACTGCTCGGCCGTGACATAGCCCAGGGCGAGCGCGGCGGCCTTGAGCGTAGTGCCCTCCTTGTGCGCCTTCTTTGCGATCTCCGCCGACTTGTCGTAGCCGATGTGCGGATTGAGCGCGGTCACCAGCATGAGCGAGTTCCGCACCAGCTCGGCGATGCGCTCGCGCCGCGGCTCGATGCCCGCAGCGCAGTGTTCGTTGAAGCCCATGGCCCCGTCGGTGAGGAGTCTCACGCTCTGCAGGAAATTGTGGATGATGAGCGGCTTGAAGACGTTCAGCTCGAAATTTCCGGAGGCGCCGCCGATATTGATCGCGACGTCGTTGCCCAGCACCTGCGCGCACAGCATGGTCATCGCTTCCGACTGCGTGGGGTTGACCTTGCCCGGCATGATCGAGCTGCCCGGCTCGTTCTCCGGAATCGACAGTTCGCCGATCCCGCTGCGCGGGCCGCTCGCGAGCCAGCGCACGTCGTTTGCGATCTTCGTGAGCGAAGCCGCGAGCGTCTTCAGCGCGCCGTGGGAATTCACCAGCGCGTCGTTCGCGGCGAGCGCCTCGAACTTGTTGCGCGCCGAAACGAAGGGCAGCCCGGTCCCTTTTCCCAGTTCCTTCGCCACGCGGGCGCCGAATTCCGGATGGGCGTTGAGTCCCGTGCCTACCGCGGTGCCGCCCAAAGCGAGCTCGCACAGGTGCGTGAGCGAGGCCCGCACGTGCGCGATGCCGTGTTCGAGCTGCGACACCCAGCCCGAGATCTCCTGCCCGAGGGTGAGCGGCGTGGCGTCCTGCAGATGGGTGCGGCCGATCTTCACGATGTCCATGAACGCTCCGGACTTCGCCGCCAACGTATCGCGCAGCTTCGAAACCGCAGGCAGCAGGCGCTCGTGAATCGCCTGCACCGCGGCAACGTTCATCGCGGTGGGGAAGACGTCGTTCGAGGACTGCCCGCGATTGACCTCGTCGTTGGGATGGATGCGGCGCTTCTCGCCGCGTTCTCCGCCGAGGAGCTCGCTCGCGCGGTTGGCGAGCACCTCGTTCATGTTCATGTTGGTCTGGGTGCCGGAGCCGGTT
>DATDGA010000115.1:0-2042 GCA_036522335.1 Burkholderiales bacterium | reverse complement strand
ATCGACCTGGTGCACTTCGGCCTGGTGATGGTTCTCAACCTGATGATCGGCCTGCTGCATCCGCCGCTGGGGACGGTGCTGTTCGTGCTGTCGCGGACGGCGAAGCTCTCGGTCGAACGCACTACAATGGCGATACTCCCGTGGCTCGTGCCGCTTTTCGCCGCGCTCATCGTGTGCACCTATGTCCCCGAGATCGTGCTGTGGCTGCCGAAGCACTCCGCCGCGATGAACGAGGCGGTGGGGAGCCTGTTCAGGTAGAGACCGCGGTCAGGCGGCGATGAAGCCTTTTCCGGCGTCCGGCCTTTTCATCGCGCTCCTTCTCGCAAGCGGGAGCGCGCCGGCCGCGTTCTCGCCGCCGGCACGGCTCGTCGTGGTCTCCGACGACAGCTATCCGCCTTACCTCTTCCGCACCGACACGGGGAAACTGCAGGGCATCATCCTCGACAAGTGGCAGCTGTGGTCGAGGAAAACGGGCATCCCCGTGGCCGTGGAAGGGATGGATTGGATCAAGGCGCAGGACAGCGTGAGGAACGGCTCCGCCGATGTCGTCGACGCGATCGTCCGCACCGACGCGCGGGTCAAGCTCTACGAATTCTCGGCGCCCTATGCCGAGGTGGACGCCCGCGTTTTCTTCCACCACTCGATCACCGGAATCAACGACGTGGCGAGCATGCGCGGCTTCACCATCGGCGCCAAAGACGGCAGCGCCTGCGCCGCCTGGCTCGAGGAAAGAGGCATCCAGACCCTGCGCCGGTTCCCGACCTCCGATGCCGTGGTGGAGGCCGCGCGCACCCGCGAGGTGCCGCTGTTCTGCATGGACCTGACGGCGGCCCAGTATTTCATCTACAAGCTGAATCTCGCCGACGAATTCCGCCAGACCGAGCCGCTGTATGTGGCGCGGTTCCACTGGGCCGTCGCCAAGGGGCGGGCCGAGCTGCGCGATTTCATCCAGCAGGGCTTCGGGCGCGTCTCTGCCTCGGAACTGCGGGACATCGAGAACCGCTGGGTCGGCAGTCCCGTGCGGCTGCCGCTCGACTCGCGCTATTTGTACTACGTCGCTGCAGTCGCCGCGGCGGTGCTCGCCGCCGCGGTGCTGCTGGTCATGTGGAACCGCGCGCTGAGCCTGCGGGTTTCGGCTAGGACCGCCGAGCTGCGCGCGGCCCTGGATTCGCTCCAGGCGCACGCCGACAAGATCCGGGACCTGTACGACAACGCGCCCTGCGGCTACCACTCTCTGGACAAGGACGGGATTTTCGTCGAGATGAACGATACCGAGTTGAGCTGGCTCGGTTATTCGCGCGAGGAGGTGATCGGCAAGCTGAAGTTCACCGATCTTCTCACCGACGAAGGGCGGAGGAAATTTCACGAGAACTTCGAGAAATTCAAGGAGCAGGGTTCCATGCGCGACCTGGAATACGAACTGGTCCGCAAGAGCGGCACGAAGATGTCCGCGCTGTTGTCCGCGTCGCTGGTCCGCGACCCGGACGGGAGCTACCTGATGAGCCGGGCGACGCTGTACGACGTCACCGAGTGGAACCAGGCGATTCTGGCGCTGAAGGAAAGCGAGGAACGCTTCGGCCAGGTGTTCCAACTCTCCCCCAACGCGATCATGGTCACCTCCGTGGTAGACGGCGGCATCATCAATGCGAATGAGGCCTTTCTCCGCATAGTCGGCCGCCCGCACGAGGACGTGGTCGGCCGAACGACCGCAGAGCTGGGATTCTGGCGCGACAACGAGGAGCGCGCTGCGGCCCTGGACCTTCCTGCCATGGCGCAAGGGGCAGTCCAGCAATACGAGCGTGGCATTCGCACTCCAACGGGAGAACAGAGAGACATGCTGGTAAGCGCCACGCGCATCGATCTGCAGGGGGAGACCGTCCTTCTGTCCATGATTCAGGACATCACCGAGCGCCGGCGCTCGGAACGTCTGCTCTACGAGTCCGAAGCGCGTCTCGCCAGGATCATCGAAGCCAGCCCGGAGGCCATCACCATCGCGAGTGTCGAGGACGGCACTTTCATCGCGGTGAACCCGGCCGGCGAGC
>DATDGA010000114.1:0-13508 GCA_036522335.1 Burkholderiales bacterium | reverse complement strand
GCCGCAGCATGGCTTTTACCGCCGGGTCGCGCTCGTCGAAGGCGTCGGCGACGAGTCCGGAGTCGCGGTCCAGGCCGAGCGTGAGCTGCGTGAGATCGTTCGACCCGATCGAGAACCCGTCGAAGTGTTCGAGAAACTGTTCGGCGAGCACCGCGTTCGAGGGCACCTCGCACATCATGATGAGTCGCAGGCCGTTCTCTCCGCGCTTCAGGCCGTTCGCGACGAGCAGCTCGATCACCTGAGCGCACTCCTTCAGGGTGCGAACGAACGGCACCATGATCTCGACATTGGTCAGTCCGAGCTCGTTTCTCACCCGGCGCATCGCCTGGCATTCCATCTCGAAGCAGTGGCGGAACGACTCCGCGATATAGCGCGACGCACCGCGGAATCCGAGCATCGGATTCTCCTCGTCCGGCTCGTATCGGCCACCGCCGATCAGTTTCTTGTACTCGTTCGACTTGAAGTCGGACAGGCGGACGATCACCGGCTTCGGCCAGAAAGCCGCGGCGATGGTTGCGACGCCTTCGGTCAGCTTCTCGACAAAAAACGTGCGCGGATCCTTGTAGCCGCGCGCCGCGTGCTCCAGCTCGCGCTTGAGGTCGGCAGGAAGATTGGGATACTCGAGCACCGCCTTGGGATGCACGCCGATCATGTTGTTGATGACGAATTCCAGGCGGGCCAGCCCCACTCCCCAGTTGGGCAGCGCCTGGAAGTCGAATGCGAGGCTCGGATTGCCGATATTCATGGTGATTTTCACCGGGCATTTCGGCATCTCGCCGTAGTCCCGGGAGGTGACTTCGATCTCGAGGATGCCGCGGTAGATGTTCCCGGTATCACCTTCGGCGCAGGACACGGTGCAGGCATCGCCGTCTTTGAGCGTCGCGGTGGCGTTGCCGCAGCCGACCACCGCCGGGATGCCGAGCTCGCGGGCGATGATCGCGGCGTGGCAGGTGCGTCCGCCGCGGTTGGTCACGATGGCCGCGGCGCGCTTCATCACCGGCTCCCAGTTCGGATCGGTCATGTCGGTGACGATGATGTCGCCGGCCTTGATGCGCCCCATCTCCGAAGCGTCCTTGACCACCCGTACCGTCCCCGCCCCGATTTTGTGACCGATCGCGCGGCCCGTGGCGAGCACTTCGGACTTCTGCTTCAGCAGGAACCGCTCCTGCCCCTCCGCCGATTTGCGGGATTTCACCGTCTCGGGTCTCGCCTGCAGGATATAGATCTTGCCGTCGGAGCCGTCCTTTGCCCACTCGATATCCATGGGCCGCTGGTAGTGTTCCTCGATTTTGAGCGCGAAAAGCGCGAGCTCGATCGTGTCTTCGTCGCTCAAGCAGAAGCGGTTGCGGTCGGCCTCGGACACGTCCACCGTCTTGACCGAAAGACCCGCTTGAGCCTGCTCCGCAAATATCATTTTCCGCAATTTCGAGCCGAGCCCTCGCCGGATCACCGGGAACTTGCCGCTGCGCAGCATCGGTTTGTGGACGTAGAACTCATCCGGGTTGACCGAGCCCTGTACGACCATCTCACCCAGTCCCCAGGACGCGGTGATGAACACCACGTCGCGGAAGCCGGATTCGGTATCGAGGGTGAACATCACGCCGCTCGCGCCAAGATCGCTGCGCGCCATGCGCTGCACGCCCGCCGAAAGTGCCACCGCCGAATGCTCGAACCCCTTGTGGACCCGGTAGGAGATGGCTCGGTCGTTGTAGAGCGATGCGAACACGTGCTTGAGCGCCACCATGATATTTGGCAGGCCGCGGATGTTGAGAAAGGTTTCCTGCTGACCCGCGAAGGACGCATCCGGCAGGTCCTCGGCCGTGGCGCTGGAGCGCACGGCTACCGAGACAGTCTCGTCGCCTCCGGTCAGCTCCCGGAGCGCTTCCGCGATCTCGGCTTCGAGCTGCCTCGGGAAAGGCGTCGCCGCGATCCAGGCGCGGATCTCCGCGCCGCAACGGGCGAGCGCTTCGACGTCGTCGGCGTCCAGTCCCTTCATGCGGGCCTCGATGCGCGCCCCGAGGCCGCCTTCGCCCAGGAATTCGCGGAACGCCTCGGCGGTGGTGGCAAAGCCGCCGGGGACCCGGATTCCCGCCTTGGAGAGCTGGCCGATCATCTCGCCCAGCGATGCGTTCTTCCCTCCGACCCGCTCGATGTCTCCCATTCCGAGCCGATCGAAATTCACCACGTATTTGAGCCGGGCCATGAAAACAGTCCTTCGTCGCGGTTGAAGGATCTTCTTGAAACCGCTATTTTACAGACAGCGCATCCCCCGCGCAGCAAACTTCCTCACGCCCAGCCACCTTCCCATGCCCAATCGCCGCCGCACCGTGTTTTTCGTATCCGACGGCACCGGAATCACCGTCGAGATGCTGGGCCACAGCCTGCTCACGCAGTTCGACGGCATCGAGTTCGACCAGATGACCGTCCCTTTCATCGACTCGGTCGCGAAGGCCCAGGCCTGTGTGACCCGGATCAACGAGGCCTCCGCTGCGGGAAACGGCCGGCCCGTTGTTTTCACCACACTGGTCAATGGCGAAATACGTGAAACGATGCGCAAGGCCGAGGCGTTCGTGCTGGATCTCTTCGAAAGCTTTCTCGATCCCCTGGAGGCGGAATTCGGATCGAAGTCCACCCACACGATCGGTCGATCGCACAGCGCCCGGGACGAGAAGGGCTACACCCACCGTATCGACGCGATCAATTTCGCCTTGGCCCACGATGACGGCACATCGTCCAAGGACCTCGACAAGGCGGACGTGATCCTGATCGGGGTGTCGCGCAGCGGCAAGACGCCGACCAGTCTCTATCTCTCGCTGCAATTTGGCATCCGCGCGGCAAATTGCCCGCTCATTCCAGAGGACTTCGACCGGATGAGCCTGCCCACCGCGCTGCAGGGCCACCGCAACAAATTGTACGGCCTGTCGATCGCACCGGAACGGCTGCGGGAGATCCGCAACGAGCGCCGGCCCAACAGCAAGTACGCCGAACTGGAGAATTGCCGCTACGAAGTGCAGCAGGCGGAAAAACTGATGTCGCGCGAGGGCATACGCTGGGCGAACTCCACCACGAAATCGATCGAAGAAATCGCCACGACGATCATGCAGGAATTCAAGCTCGAACGCAGAGCGTATTAGCCGGCACTCCGCTGACGAATCTGCTCGAACAGGCAGATTGCGACCGCCGCGGCAACGTTCAGGGACTCGGCGGCACCGGGCATAGGGATGCGCACCCGGTGAGTGGCGAGCCGCCGGGCGCCTTCGGACAGCCCGGCGCCCTCGTTGCCGAATACCCATGCAACCGGTCCCTTGAGGTCCAGGTCGTAGAGCGACGCTCTAGCGCGCGGTTCAGTGGCAACCACCGAACCGCGGAATGAGCGCGCGAATTCATCGACGCCGACGCCTTCGAAGATCGAGAGGAAGAAATGCGCTCCCATCCCCGCGCGTATCACTTTGGGCGCCCACGCGAATACCGAACCCCTCGAAAGGAAGACGTGCGGCACGCCAGCCGCCACCGCAGTCCGAAGGATCGATCCCAGATTCCCAGGATCCTGGATGTTCTCCAGCACCAGGCAACTCGCGACGCTCCGGGGCACCGGAGCGGGTGGCGGCGTCCGGATGACCGCCGCCACTCCGGCCGAGCTCACGAGCTGAGAGACTTGCGCGAGAAGCGCATCGGCGAGAACCAGGCGCGATCTCGCGGGCACGTTTTCGAAAAAACCGCGAATCGCAGGCCTCTCGAAGGCGCTTTCGCTCGCAAGTATCGTTTCTGCGATTCCGCCGCTCTCCTGATACGCCCGCACCAGATGCTCGCCTTCAAGGATCGTGCTGCCCGTCCTGCGACGTTCCCGCGCCGAGGACGCGAGCCGGATCAGGGCTTTGACCTGCGGGTTGTCCCTTGAGCGGATCGATTTCACGCGATGGCGCAGGTGCGGAACCCGGCGAAGATGTCGCCCCGATCGGGGCGGTAGAAATTGCGCCAGGTGTTGGACACCAGGCGCGCCGGCGTGGCAAAGCTGCCGCCCCGCAGGACCTTGTGGGTCCCGAACCAGGGCTCGGAGTATTCCGCATACGGATCGCGCACGAAACCGGGATAGGGACCGAAGGTGCTCGAGGTCCACTCCCAGACGTTGCCGAGCATCTGCCGACAACCCGGGAAGCTGTCTCCGATGGCGAATTCGCCCACCCGAACGCGGCCCGATCCGCCCAGATTGGCACGGCCGCCGTCCCCGGGGAAATCTCCCCAAGGGAAGCGCCGCCTGGCCGAATCGCGCGAATACGACGCAGCCGTCTCCCATTCCGCTTCGCTCGGCAGACGCCTGCGGGCGTAACGGCAATACGCATTTGCTTCGTGCCAGTTGACGTGCATCACCGGAAGCTCGCGCTCAAGCGGCACCTCCCTGTCGAAGCGGCGTTCCCGCCACTCGCCGTCGCGCTGGATCCAGTAGCGTGGGGCTTGCGCCTGGGCCTTCCAGTTCCAGCCCTCGGGCGACCAGAGATCGCGGCGCCCATAACCGCCGTCGCGAACGAATTCCAGAAATTGGGCATTCGTCACCGGCGCCCGGGCGATGCGAAAGGGCTTCAGCTCGACCGGGTGCGCCCACTTTTCGTTGTCGAAATGAAATCCGGAGTTTCGCGCGGCACCGAGCAGAAATTCTCCGCCGGGCAGCTCCGCGTCCCCTTCCACGTCGCTTCTCCCTGTTTCGTCGGAAAGCCTGCCCCGCGCCAGCAGGTCCGCATGACCGAGCGTCTGGCGCGCGTAGTGCAGCGCTTCCACATGCATGTCCTCGTGAAACAGGACGAGCTGCACGAAGTAGCGAAACCACTCATTGTTCGGTTCGCGCGAGAGCCGCGCGAGCGTGCCCTCCAGCACCCGTTCCAGATAGTCGAGCGTTGCCTGCAGGCCCGGAAGCGGCAGGCCCCGCCGCGATCCGTGAACGACTTTCGCCGAGTCGTAGAGCGCGTCGGCGCCTTCGAGCATGCTCTCGGAGAGCGATTCGTCGGCGCGCAGCCTCAGACACCAGCGTTCCTGGAACCAGGCGATGTGCCCGAGCTCCCACAGCACGGGATTGACGATCTCGATCTTCGGGTCGAACAGTTGCGAGCCGCCGAGGTCGCGCGTGAGGAGCTGCGTGCGCCGCCTTGCATCGAGCAATTGCGGCGACAGAGCGTCCTTCGGGTGCGGCGATTCTACAAACATCGTCGGCGCTCGCGCTCCAGTATCTCCCGGACCGGCGCAAAGCTGCGGCGGTAGACTTCGCATACGCCGTGCCTGCGCAAGGCCTTCAGGTGCCGGGGTGTCGGGTATCCCTTGTGCTCGTCGAATCCGTATTGCGGAAAGCGCTCGTGGAGGCGGCACATTTCCGCGTCGCGCGCCGTCTTGGCGAGAACGGACGCTGCGGCAATCACTTTCACCTTCGCATCCCCGTCCACGATCGCTCGAGCCGGGACCGCAAGCATGGGGCAGTACTCTCCGTCGAGCAAGACTTCGTCGGGCGGTACCGACAAGGATTCCACCGCACGCCGCATGGCGAGCAGGCTCGCCTGCAATATGTTCAGGCTGTCGATTTCCTCGACGCTCGCCCACGCGATGGACCAAGCGAGCGCCCTATTCTTGATGAGGGTGGTGAGCCGCTCGCGCTCCAAGGGGCTCAAGACCTTGGAGTCGGCAATGCCGGCGGGTGCACGCCGTCCGGGTTCGAATACCACTGCGGCTGCGCAAACCGGTCCAGCGAGCGGCCCGCGACCTGCCTCGTCGACACCGCAAATCAGGCGGATCGCAGCCACGGCAGAACCGCCTCCGTAGCGAGCGCGGCGGTGTCCTTGCGAAGAAGCAGCCGTATCTGCTCGAGGCGTTCCGGAAGCCGGCGGTTGACCACGGGATCGTTGAGCGAGTTCAGCACCGCCTGTGCGAGATTCTCAGGCGTCGCCTGCTCCTGGAGAATCTCTGGCACGAGAAATTCTCCGGCGATGATGTTGGGCAGGCCGACCCAGGGCAGATAGCTCATTTTCCTCAGCAGGTGCCAAGTGAGCGCGGCCTGCTTATAGGTGATCACCATCGGTTTGCGGGCGAGCGCGGTCTCCAGGGTCGCGGTCCCGCTTGCGACCAGGGCAACGTCGCAGGCCGCGACGGCCTCGCGGGCGTGGCCGAACAAAATGGTGAGCGTCAATTCCGATGCACCTGCCTCGTATACCGCTTCCTCGAAAATGGCGCGCGTTTCACGGCTCACCAGCGGTACCAGAAAATGCACCTCGGGCTGCCGTGTCGCGATCAGCTTGGCGGTGCGCACGAAGGTCGCGGCCATGTAGCGAACTTCGGATTGCCGGCTCCCGGGCAGGAGCGCGACGATCTTGCGCGCCGTGGACAGCCGCAACTGCTCCCTTGCTGCGGCGGTCCCGTCCTCCTCCGGAGCGGCGTCCGCAAGCGGATGGCCCACGTAGACGACCGGCACCCCCGCTGAACGGTAGAGCGGCTCTTCGAACGGAAACAACACCAGCATCTTGCTGACCGAGGCTGCGATCGACGACATGCGCCTGCCGCGCCAGGCCCACAGCGACGGACTGACGTAGTGGACCGTCGGAATGCCGGATCGCTTCAGCCTGCGCTCGAGCGATAAATTGAAATCAGGGGCATCGACGCCGATGAAAAACCTCGGCTTTGTCTCGATCAGCCGCCGGCAGAGTTCCCGGCGGACTGCATAGATTTCAGGGAAATGCCGCAGCACCTCGACATAACCGCGCACCGCGAGCTTTTCCATCGGGAACCACGCATCGAGGCCCGCATTGGCCATCCTCGGCCCGCCGATGCCGACGAATCGCAAACCGGGCACGCGCTCGCGCAAGGCGGCGATGAGATGCGCGCCGAGAAAATCCCCGGAGGCCTCCCCCGCCACGATGCCTACGACGACCGGTTCGTTCTCCACCGCAATCAGCGGACGATGCCCCGCTGCGAGCGCTCGAGAAAATCGACGAGCACCTGCAGCTCGGGACACTCCCGCGTCTGAGCCGCAATCTCGGCGCGCGCTTCCTCCAGCCCCAGGCCCGAGCGGTAAAGAGTCTTGTAGGCGCGTTTGATCACCGCAATTGTTTCCGCACTGAACCCGCGCCGCTTGAGGCCTTCGCCGTTGATCCCGAACGGTTTCGCGGTATTGCCTGCGGCCATAACGTAGGGAGGCAGATCCTGCAACAGCACGGTGGCGACCGCCGTGATCGAATGCGCACCGATCGAGACGAACTGATGCGCTCCGGTAAACCCTCCGAGCACTGCGTGGTCCCCGACCTGAACGTGGCCGGCGAGCGTCGCCACGTTGGCGAACACAGTATGGTTTCCGACCTGGCAATCGTGGGCGATATGAACGTACGCCATGATCCAGTTGTCGCTCCCGATCCGCGTTATCCCCGTATCCTGTGCCGTGCCACAGCTGAAGGTGCAGTACTCGCGGATGGTATTGCGGTCGCCGATCTCGAGCACGGTCGGCTCCCCCGCGTATTTCTTGTCCTGGGGCGGACCGCCGAGCGAGCTGAACCCGAAAATCCGGTTCTGTACTCCGATGCGCGTCCGCCCTTCGATCACGACGTGGGGTCCAATCGAAGTCCCTTCACCTATCTCGACGTGCTCTCCAATGATCGAATACGGACCCACCGAAACTCCCGGAGCCAGCTTGGCTCCGGGATGGACGATAGCGGTCGGATGGATCATATCGGGCGCAGCGTGCACAGGATCTTCGCCTCGGCGGCGACAGCATCGCCGACGCGCGCCCGGGCGCTGAATTTCCACAGTCCCTGCGCGCTGCGCAGGAACGTGACTTCGAGAAGAAGCTGGTCGCCGGGAATGACGGGACGCTTGAACCGTGCCTCGTCTATGCCTACGAAGTAATACACGGACCGATCGTCGGGCTTCGTTCCTTGCGTCCGAAACGACAATAGTGCTGCAGTCTGTGCGAGCGCTTCGATGATCATGACCCCGGGCATGACGGGATAGTGCGGAAAATGCCCGGCAAAGAAGGGTTCATTCATAGTGACGTTCTTGAGGGCGAGAATCCGTTTCCCCGGCTCGCATTCGAGCACTCGATCCACCAGAAGCATGGGATAACGGTGCGGCAGGTGCTCGAGGATCTCGCGGATGTCCATCGTTCTACCTCTTTCTCTTTTTTGGCTTGGAGAGTCGCTTTTCCAGCTCGCGCACGCGTCCCGCGAGTCGCTCGAGGCTCCGGAGGTGCGCGACCGTCTTCGCCCACTCGCGGGCGGGCGCAAAGGGCAGCACACCGGCATAGACGCCCGCGCGGGAGATGGACTTCGTCACCACGGCAGCGGCGGTGACAGTGACGTGATCGGCGATCGTCAGGTGGCCGATGATGCGTACCGCGCCGCCGATAGCGCAGTGCCGGCCGATACGAGTGCTGCCTGCGATGGCCACGCAGCCGGCCATCGCCGTATGCGCACCGATATGAACGTTATGGCCGATCTGAATCTGGTTGTCGAGTTTGACGCCCTCCTCGATCACGGTATCGTCCAGCGCACCCCGGTCGATGGTGGTGTTCGCCCCGATCTCGACATCATCGCCGATGATCACGCGTCCGGTTTGCGGGATCTTGATCCAGCGTCCGCCGGCGGCTGCCATGCCGAAACCGTCCGCTCCAATGACGGCACCCGCATGAATCAGGGCGCGCTTGCCGATGGCGCAGCGGGAATAGATCGTGACTGAGGGTCCCAGGCGGCTGTCCTCGCCGATCGCGGCGTCTTCGCCGATCGTGCAATTTGCATCGATCACGACGCGCTCACCCAGTCGCGCTCCGCGCCCGACATGACAGCCGGGCCCAACCGCGGCAGATGCCGGAATTTCGGCGCCCGCCTCGACCACGGCGCGCTCATGGATTCCCGGAACGGGGCGGCTCTCGGAGTCGAACAACTGCGCGGCTCGGGCGTAGTAGACGTAGGGATCGTCGCACAGGATCCTAGGCAGATTTGTTGCATCCCGCTCCTCGTACGAGAGAATCACGGCCGAGGCGCGGGTACTGCGCAATTTCGCTCTGTATTTTGAATTCGACAGAAAGCACAGATCGCCCACGCCTGCGCTTTCCAAAGGGGCGATTCTCCGGATCTCGGCATCGGGATCGCCTATCAGCTCGCCGCCGAGCCGCGCTACGATTTCACCAAGCCGGTAAGTACGCGAAATGGATTGCGTCACGGTAAGTCGCTGTTCCCCCGAAGCCCAGCGCTACTTGCCTGCGCGACTGTCCTCAAGCGCCTTGATAACTTTTTCAGTGATGTCGATGCGGGGGTTGGCCCACACGACCTGTTCGTTCTGGAACACGACGTCGAGTTTTTCCGTCTCGGCGATCTGCCTCACGGCCTGGTTGGCGAGTGCGACGACCACGTCGAACTCCTCCTTGCGGCGATGCCCAAGATCCTCGTTGAATTCGCGCTGCTTGCGCTGGAATTCCCGGGTGAGGTCCCCGAATTCCCGTTCGCGTTTCTGACGTTCGGACTCCGGCATCGTCACGGCATTTCTTTCCAGGTTCTCCTGCATTTTCTTCAGCTGCTCGGCGGCCTTGGAAAGTTCCGTCGCCCGTTGGGAGAATTCCTGTTCCAGCTTCTTCTGAGCCCGTTGCGCCGGCGGCGACTCGCGCAGTATCCGGTCGAGGCTGACAAACCCCAGGCTCGACTGGGCCAACGCGGGACCGCCGACCGCAAGAAGCGTCGCAAATGTCCAGCTGGCAAAGGATGGTGCCTTCAATGCGCTCTCCTGCAAACGATCGGTCTCGAAAAAAAGATTATACCGGGCCGTCAGAATACGGTGCCAAGGGTGAACTGGAAAATCTGGATACTGTCCCCGGGCCTTTGGTTCAGAGGCCTCGCGAGGCTGAGTTTCATCGGTCCGACCGGAGAGTTCCATGCAAAGCTCATACCCCATGCGGCACGCATTTGCGCCAAATCGAACCTTTCATTGAACCCGTACACCTGCCCCGCGTCGACGAAAACCCCAAACCGCATGGACCGGTCGGTGCTGCCCGGGACCGGAAACAAGAGCTCGCTTGAAGCATTGACCTTCCGGTTTCCGCCGAGGAAGCTCCCGTCGATAGCGCGCGGGCCGAGCGATGCGGTTCGGTATCCGCGCACGCTGCCGATACCGCCCGAATAGTAGTTCTTGAAAAACGGAAGCGGCTTACCGTTGTATCCATCAGCGGAGTCGAGCTCCCCAATCAACACCAAAGTAAGATTGCGGGAGGCCGGATAGAAGTACTGATGGGTGTAAGAATACTTCCAGTACTCGAGGTCCCCGGGTGGTGTCCCGAGCTCCAGGGTGGCACGTTCCAGGTGCCCCTTTGTCGGCCACAAGAAACTGTCGCGCGTATCGCGGACCCAGCCTGCGGTGCTGACCAGCGAGATGTAAGTGGATCCGAACTGGTTCGCAAAATCGAGGTAGCGCTGCGGACTGGTGCTGGCGAGGTAAAGGCGGACGTCTTCCGTTCCCAGGCCGAAAAACAGGGTGTCGTACTCGGTAAAAGGCACTCCGAAGCGTACGCCTGCGCCGGAGGTGCTGGTCTTGTAGTTGCCCAGCCCGAGGTTACTCGCGTTCACGTCGCGCCGATACAGGTCGAATCCGCGACTGACGCCGTCTATAGTGTAATAGGGATCGGTAAACGAAATGGATGCAATCTTGTTGACCGATCCCAGGGCGACCTGTGCACCGACGGTGTTTCCGGTTCCGAAGAAATTGGTTTGCTGAACCGAAGCCTGAAGGATAACCTTGTCGATATTGGAGAAACCCAGGCCCAGCATGATCGCGCCGGTCGGTTTTTCCTTTACCCGGACGGTCACATCCACCTGGTCGGTCGTACCGGGCACCGCCGGAGTCTCGACGTCAACTTCGCTGAAGAAGCCGGTCTTGTCGATCCGTTGCTTCGACAGCTGGAGCTTCTGGCTGTCGAAGAAACTGCCTTCTAACTGGCGCATTTCGCGACGCACGACTTCGTCTCGGGTACGGGTATTCCCGACAACGTTGATCCGCCGAACGTAAACGCGCCGCCCCGGGTCGATGAGAAACGTGAAGCTCACTTCCCGCTTTTCCTTGTCGATATCGGGATTCGCGTTGACATTGGCGAATGCATAGCCGTCCCGCCCAAGCCTGTCCGTAATGGCTTTGGTCGATTCGGTCAGCCTTTCCCTGGAGAAGGTATCCCCCGGCTTGAGCGTGATCAGTGAGCGGAGCTCACTCTCGGGGACGAGCAAATCTCCCCCCAACTTAACGTTGAGCACTTTGTATTTCTCGCCCTCGGTGATGTTCGCGGTGATATAGATGTCGCGACGGTCCGGCGTAATCGAGACTTGGGTGGAATCGATGTTGAACTCCAGGTACCCGTTGTTGAGGTAGTAAGAGCGCAGCGATTCAAGGTCCGCTTGCAGTTTCTGCCTGGAGTACTGGTCGTTCTTGCTGAACCATGTGAAAGCCCCCGGGGTCCGCAACTGGATTACGCCGAGCAGCTCGTCCTCCGAAAATGCACGATTGCCGACGATGTTGATCCTCATGATCTTCGCAACCTCGCCCTCGTTGATGCTGAAATTGATCGCGACCCGGTTGCGCTCGAGGGGCGTGACAGTCGTCGTTATCTCCACGCCATAGAGACCGCGGGTCAGGTATTGGCGCTTGAGCTCCTGCTCGGCCTGGTCGAGCAAGGCGCGGTCGAAAATGCGGCCCTCCTGGAATCCGACATCCCGCAATCCCTGCTTGACCTTGTCCTTTTCGAATTCCTTCATGCCCGAGAACTCGATGGATGCGATCGCCGGTCGCTCTTCCAGAGCCACGATCAGCACTCCCCCCTGGACCTCCAGCCTCACATCGCGAAAGAAACCCGTGGCGAACAATGCGCGAATCGCGCCCGCCGCCTTCTCGTCGGTCATGGTGTCGCCGACCTTCACGGGGAGATAGTTGAAAACAGTACCCGCCTCGATTCGCTGGATGCCTTCGACGCGAATATCCTTGACGACGAAGGGCTCGAGTGCCCACGACGGCTCGGCGAGCACGAGCAGAAAGATCGCGGCTCGTAACGCGTTTTTCACGGAAGGATTGTTACCCCGCCAGCAGGCGGTTGAAGTCGTTGTAGATGGCGAACGCCATCAGGAACAAGAGCAAGCTCAGCCCCAGACGCTGGCCCAGTTCCATCGTCCGCTCCGAAACCGGGCTGCCTTTGAAAATCTCGACGGCATAGTACAGCAGATGTCCCCCGTCCAATAACGGTATCGGCAGCAGATTGAGCACGCCGAGGCTGATGCTGATGAGCGCGAGGAACGACACATAAGCGCCGATTCCGAGTTGCGCCGACTGTCCTGCATAGTCGGCAATGGTCACCGGCCCGCTCAGATTCCTCCAGGACACCTGGCCGATGACCATTTTGCCGAGCATCTTGAGACTGAACGCCGACATTTCCCAGGTTCGCTCGATCGCCATTCCGAATGCAATCACCGGTGAATAGCGCACGGTTGCGACGAGGTCCTTCATCGCCTCGGGATCGACCCGAGGGGCCGCTCCGATGCGGCCGACACGCGAGCCGTTCTGCTGTACTGCCTCCGGTTTCAGCCGGACGTCGACCTTGTCTCCGCCACGAACGATGCCCAGTTTCACGAACTCGCCCGGTCTCGCTCGAACGGCCTTGACGAGATCTTCCCAGACGCCAATTTGAACACCGTCGACCGTGACGACGCGGTCTCCCGGGCGCAATCCCGCATCCTCCGCGACGCTTCCGGGCAGGACCTTGCCGATTACCGGAGAGACATCGGGTCGGTTCAACCGCAGTCCCAGGCGGCCAAGCGGATCGCTGTCGAACCCCTCGAGATCGAAGGCAGACAGATCCAGGGTGCGCCACGCGAGACGCTGTTTTTCGTCGATCACCTCGAGCCGCGCCGATTGCTTTTCAACCGCGAGCTGCAGCAGACGCCATCGCACTTGCTGCCAGCTGGCCACCGGCTCTCCGTTGACCTTCAGGATCGTCTCACCCCGCGCGAGTCCGCTCGCCTCCGCGACCGTTCCGGGCTCTGGGGCGTCAACGACGGGCTTTGCCTCCTGTACCCCGCCCACGAAAAGTCCCCAGTACAACACGATGGCCAGGAGAAAATTAGCGACCGGTCCCGCAGCGACGATTGCGATGCGCCGCCAGACGCGCTGGCGATTGAAGGCGCGATGCACTTCCCGGGGAGCTACCGGACCTTCGTGCTCGTCGAGCATTTTCACGTAACCGCCGAGCGGCAGCACTGCGATCACCCACTCGGTTTGGTCCTGGCCGCGTCGGCTCCGCCACAGGGCTCTGCCGAAGCCGATTGAGAAGCGCAGCACTTTCACTCCGCACAGACGCGCAACCGTATAGTGCCCGAGCTCGTGAAATACGATCAGCACGCCGAGCGCGAGGACGAAGGCCACGACGGTGATCGCGAGATTCATGCGGCGTTGGATTTCAGTCGCGTGACGATCTGGGTCGCCCGCAGCCGGGCTCTCGCATCGGCGGCGAGGACATCCTC
>DATDGA010000113.1:0-6783 GCA_036522335.1 Burkholderiales bacterium | reverse complement strand
CTTCGCCACCGCGCGATTGTGCTGGATGAGCGTGCGCGAGAATTCGCTGGTCCCATCCCCCCGGGACACGAAATAGAGCGCGTCGGTGTTCGCCGGGTGCATCACGGCCACGAGCGATGCGAGTCCCGGCATCGCGATCGGATGCGGCGGCAAGCCCGGTCGCGTGTAGGTGTTGAAGGGCGTGTCAGTCACGAGATCCCTCTTGCGCAGGTTGCCGTCGAATCGTTCACCCATGCCGTAGATCACACTCGGATCCGTCTGCAATTTCATCCCGGCGCGCAGCCGGTTGGCAAAGACCCCGGCGATCATCGCACGGTCGGTCGCGCGGCCGGTCTCTTTTTCGACGATCGACGCGAGAATGAGCGCCTCGTAGGTGTCTTTCACCGGCAAATCGGGCGCGCGCCCGGCCCAGGCAAGCTCGAGCTGCTTTTTCATGGCCCGGTACGCGCGCGCGAGTACTGCAAGATCGCTCGACCCTTTGGCGAACACGTAAGTATCCGGAAAGAATATTCCTTCCGGAAATATCCCAGGGGCGCCCAGCCTTGCCATGATGTCCGCCTCCGACAGCTTCGCCGAATCGTGTTTCAGGTCGGCATGCATGTCCATCGCCTCCCGCATCTGGAGAAAAGTCCAGCCTTCCACGAAGAGGATGTCGGCCTGGGCATACTCGCCACGCATGATTTTGCGAATCAACAAGAGCGGGGTTACCCCTGTGGGTACCTGGTAGCTTCCGGCCTTGATTCCGGTGCTGGCGCCGTTCGCGCGCGCCAGCAGGTTGAACTTCCACTCCGGCATCAGCACTCCGGCTTCGACGATCTGGCGCGTGGCACCGCGCAGCGTAGTCCCCGGATGAATCGAGAAATCCACCGTCGGCGCAGTGAGCGCTATCGGCGAAAGGGCGAACCAGAAAATCCAGCCGCAGAATCCAAGCGCGGCCGCGGAGGCCAGGAGAAGCAGCACCTTCAGTCGAAACAGCATCGAATCCAGTAGGAAACCTTGGGGTAGGATTGCTTGACTACGCTCGTATAATAACTGTTAAAGCGGACGGCCAAGAGGCCGCCGGTTTAACTCCGCGAGTTGGAGCGGACAGGCCGCTCAACTCGCGGGCAACGTCGTGGAAAGCAGCAAATGAGCTTGCCTCTTCAGCATCCTGAGCCTGCCGGCGCGTCGAATCCCGATTCCGCCGAGGCGCGCACGGGCAACATCTTTGTGCTGCTCGATCATCTCGGCGTCATTCAATTCAGCGGACAAGACGCCGGGACCTTCTTGCAGGGGCAGTTGAGCTGCGATGTCGCGGGCGTGAGCCCGCGTTCGAGCACTCACGGAGCCTACTGCTCTCCCAAAGGCAGGATGCTCGCCAACTTTCTGCTCTGGCGCGAGGACGCCGGGTTCTTCATGGCCTTGTCGCGCGATATTCTCCCGTCCATTCAGAAACACATTTCGAAGTTCGTGCTGCGCTCGAAAGTGAGGGTCTCGATCGCCTCGGACAGCGTCGTATTGGCAGGCATCAGCGGTCCCCATGCCGACCGAGTCCTTCGCAGCACCTTCTCTGATTTTCCCGCAAAGCCGAACGAAGTCTGCCACGCGCCCGGCGTGGGTACGGTCCTCAGGCTCACGGACGGAAGACTCTTTCTTGCACTGGCGGCAGCGGCGGCGCCTGGGCTGCTGGGGCAACTGGAAGGCTCCCTCAGTCGATCCGATGCTCGTATTTGGCGCTGGCTCGATATTCGCCAGGGTCTGCCTCTCGTCACCGCATCCACGCAAGACCAACTCATTCCTCAGATGGCCAACCTGGAGCTCATCGGCGGCGTAAGTTTCGACAAAGGCTGCTATACCGGGCAGGAGGTCGTCGCGCGCGCTCAACACCGCGGAAAGGTGAAACGCCGGATGTTCCTGGCAAACGTTTCCGCTCCAACGGAAGCCGGAGATGCCCTATATAGCGAGGACCTCGGCGATCAAGCGAGCGGGATGGTCGTCAACTCCGAAGCTTCGCCCGATGGCGGTAACGATCTCCTTGCGGTCGTGCAGACCGCAAGCCGGGAGGGCTCCACCGTTCACTTGAAATCCCTGGGCGGACCCGTGCTCCGTTTCCTAGCCCTGCCCTACTCCGTCGAGTGAAGCTGAGCTACTACATCTACTACCGCGTGTTGAGGGAAGAAGGCCCCCGCGCCCGCGCCGCGCTCAGCGTGCTCCAGCGAGATCTCTCCGACATCACCGGCATCGGTGGGCGGCTGCTGCGGCGCCGCGACGACGAGACCACCTGGATGGAGATCTACGAAAACGTTCCCGACGGCGCGCGTTTCGAGGCCGCGCTCGCCGCGCTGGTCGAGCGCCACGGTATCAATGCGCTGCTTGCCCCTGGGTCCTCGCGCAAGCAGGAAATTTTCCGGGGTTTCTGACATCATGTGCCTGATCGTGCTCGCGTGGCGGACGTATCCGGACCATCGACTCATCGTCGCCGCGAACCGGGACGAATATTTCGGACGGCCGTCCGCTCCGGCCGGGTTCTGGGACGATCATCCCAACGTCCTCGCGGGGCGCGACCTCCAGGCGGGAGGCACCTGGCTCGGCATCACTCTGGAAGGACGATTCGCGGCGCTGACCAACTATCGCAATCCCGCCGACAAGAGAGACAGCGCGCCTTCACGCGGCGCGCTGGTAAGCGATTTCCTGACGGGGAAGATGACGCCGCGGGAATACCTGCAGGGAGTCGAGAAGCGCGCGGTGAGCTACAACGGCTTCAGTCTTCTCGCCGGCGACGCCACCTCGCTCTACTTCCTCTCCAACCGCGGCGGCCACACTACGCGCGTGGAGCCGGGTATTCATGGCCTTTCGAACCATCTGCTCGACACGCCGTGGCCCAAGGTCGAGAAGAGCAAAGCCTCGCTGGGAAAGCAACTCGAGGCGCCCTTCGATGAGGCAGCGGTATTCCGGCTCCTTGACGACCCCGAGCACGCTCCGAGCGCGACTCTTCCCAGCACAGGGGTAAGCCTGGAGCTGGAAGAGAGACTGTCGGCGATCCGCATTCTTGCGGTCGGCGGCTACGGGACGCGATGCTCTACCGCCCTGCGCTTCGGCGAGGACAACCGGATCGAGTTCCACGAGCGCAGCTACGATGAGGAGGGCGGCGTGAGCAACACCGTCAGCTATCGCCTCACTCTCGAACGGGGGAAAGGGCGAGCGTCATCTCGACGTGCGGAATCCCTGCCTCCAAAAACTCCCCTCCCCGCTCGCTGAATCCGAAACGCCGGTAGAACCCCGCTGCCTGCGTCTGTGCGTGAAGCACGACGAGCGGCATGGCGCGGCTGCGTGCCCGGTCCAGCATCGCCTGCAGCAGCGCGGCGCCCACGCCCTTGCCGCGCCATTCGCGAAGGACGGCCATGCGGCCGATCCTGCCGTCGGGCAGAAGACGCCCCGTGCCGATCGCGCGCCCCTTGACGTCGGAGGCGACCGCGTGGTCGCTCCGCTCGTCCCAGTCGTCCCATTCCAGCTCGCGTGGCACCCGTTGTTCCTCGATGAACACTGCTTCCCGCACCGGACGCGCGGATTGCAGCGCCTCCGACCAGGCGACGACGCGGATTGTGAACGGAGCTTCCATCAACGATCAGTATAATTGTGGTCATGCGAAGCCTCTGGAACGAACAGGAAGCAAAGCAATTCAAAGGCGATCTCGGCCTGCGGGTGTACACCTCGCGCCTCCTCGGCCGCGACAAGTCGCTGGTGCTGCACGGCGGCGGCAACACCTCCGTGAAGATTCGCGAGAAGAATCTCTTCGGCGAGGACGAAATCATCCTCTACGTCAAGGGCAGCGGCTGGGACCTGGAGACGATCGAGCCGCAGGGCTTCTCGCCCGTGCGGCTCGCGCACGTGCTTCGGCTCGCGGAGCTGCCTTCGCTCTCCGATCCCGAGATGGTGAACCAGTTGGTCACTCATATGCTTAAGGCCTCGGCGCCGGCGCCTTCCATCGAGACCATCCTGCACGGCCTGATGCCGCAGAAGTTCGTGGACCACACCCACGCCGATGCCGTGCTCTCGGTGAGCAACACCAAGGATGGCGAGAAGCGCATCCGCGAGGTGTACGGCAAGCGCTGCGTCATCATCCCCTATCTCATACCGGGATTCGACCTCGCCCAGTATTGCGCGAAGGAATTCAAACGCCAGGGAACGCCGGATACCATCGGCATGGTGCTGCTCAACCATGGCATCTTCTCTTTCGGCGAGACTGCACGCGAGGCCTACGAACGCATGATCGAGCTGGTGACGCTTGCGGAGAAATATCTCGAATCGAAGCGTGCCTGGTCGGTTGGGCCGAAAGACTTCGCCTCCGGTACAGTTGACGCCAATGCCCAGGCGGCTCTCCGGCGCAAGCTCTCCGACACCGCGGGTAGCCCGCTCATCCTCAAGACGGTGACGAACGAGCGCACGCTCAGCTTCGCGCAGCATCCGCGGGCGGCGACCATCACGCAGCAGGGCCCGGCGACGCCCGATCACGTCATCCGCACCAAGCGCACACCCATGCTCGGCACGGACGTCGACCGGTACGTCGCCGAGTACCAGCGCTACTTCGGAGAGCACGCGCCGAAGGCGAAGGAGACCAAGAACATGCTCGATCCCGCACCGCGTGTGGTGCTCGATCCCGGGTTCGGGCTGGCCGCTGCGGGCCGCACCGCGAAGGATGCGACGATCGTGGAAGAGATCTACGACCACACGATCGACGTGATCCTGCGCGCCGAAGCGCTCGGCGGATTCCAGGCGTTGCCCGCGAAGGACATTTTCGATGTCGAATACTGGGACCTCGAGCAGGCAAAGCTCAAGAAAGGCGGCAAGCCCCTGCCCTTCGCCGGCGAGATTGCGCTCGTGACGGGCGCCGCCTCGGGCATAGGCAAGGCCGCGGTGGCAGCCTTCCTCGCGCGCGGCGCAGCGGTGGTCGGACTCGACCTCGACGCTAAGATCGAATCGCTCCACGCCCGCCCCGATTTCCTCGGGTTCCGCTGCGACGTGACCGACGACGCGCAAGTGGGGCTCGCGATCGGCCGCGCCGTGCTCGCCTTCGGCGGACTGGACATGCTGCTGCTGACCGCGGGCATCTTCCCCGCGAGCCGCAAGATCGCAGAGCTTCCGACCGAGGAATGGCGCAGGTCGATGAGCGTGAACTTGGACGCCAACCTTCTCCTGATGCGCGCCTGCCATCCGCTCCTGAAACTCGCCCCGCGCGGCGGGCGCGTGGTGGTGATCGGCTCGAAGAACGTCCCCGCGCCCGGCCCCGGCGCATCGGCCTATTCCGCATCCAAGGCGGCGCTCAACCAGCTCGCGCGCATCGCCGCGCTCGAATGGGGCGCGGACCGCATCCGCATCAACACGCTGCATCCGAACGCCGTGTTCGACACCGGCCTGTGGACCCAAGACGTGCTGGCGCAGCGCGCGAAGAATTACGGCATGACGGTCGAGGAATACAAGACCAACAACGTGCTCAAGACCGAAGTCACGAGCCGCGACGTCGCCGAACTCGCCGCCGAGATGTGCGGGCCGCTTTTCGGCAAGACCACCGGCGCCCAGGTGCCGGTCGATGGCGGCAATGAACGCGTCATCTGACCGGAACGGTCATCCCCGCGTAAGCGGGGATCCAATGGCTTCAAAAGTCGCTGGATTCCCGCTTCCGCGGGAATGACGAAATCTTGGCTTCGAATATGCCTGGCAGTGTCGAGACCCTGCGCTGGCACGGCCGGCGCCTGGAACTGATCGACCAGCGCGCCCTTCCCGCGCGCCTCGAATACGTGAGTTGCACGAGCGCGGCCGAAGTTGCCGAGGCCATCCGGTCGATGGTGGTGCGCGGCGCCCCTGCGATCGGCTGCGCCGCGGCCTTCGGCGTGGCGCTCGAGGCAAAGCGCCAGGAGCTCTGTACGCGGGCGGAGTTCGATGTCGCCATGGAGATCGCGTTCAAGAATCTTGCCGCGAGCCGGCCGACCGCGGTAAATCTCTTCTGGGCCCTCGATTGCATGCGCGCAGCCCTCGGCCCGGGGACGCGGGACGATCCGAGGCTGGCGGCAGCGAGATTGGCCGACGCGGCCCTCGCGCTTTTCAGCGCCGACCTCGAGACCAATCGCGCCATCGGACGCGCCGGCGCCGCTCTCGTGCCCGACGGAGCGCGCGTCCTTACGCACTGCAACACCGGGGCCCTGGCCACGGCGGGTCACGGCACCGCGCTCGGTGTGATCCGCTCCGCGCGCGACCAGGGGAAGCAGATCTCCGTGGTGGCGAGCGAGACCCGCCCCTACCTCCAGGGCGCGCGCCTGACCGCCTGGGAATTGATCCAGGAGAAGATCCCGGTGACGCTGATCGCCGACAACATGGCCGGGCACTTGATGAGTCTCGGCAAGATCGACCTGGTGCTGGTCGGCGCCGACCGCATCGCGGCGAACGGCGACGTCGCCAACAAGATCGGCACTTACACCCTCGCCGTGCTCGCCGAGAGGCACCGCATTCCCTTCTACGTTGCTGCGCCGCTTTCCACCATCGACGTGAATACCGCCAACGGCAAGGCGATCCCGATCGAGGAGCGCAGCGCGACCGAAGTCACCGGCTACGCCGGCACTCGGTGGGCGCCCGAAGGCGTGGCGGTCTTCAATCCCGCGTTCGACATCACGCCTGCCGAGCTCGTGAGCGCGCTGTTCACCGAAAAGGGAGCCGTCGCGCGACCCGACGCGCGCAAGATCCGCGCGCTGTTTTCGGACTGACTTCGGGCTGAAATATGCCGTCGGTCATCCCCTGCCGCCGCGAGGCAGG
>DATDGA010000112.1:0-4468 GCA_036522335.1 Burkholderiales bacterium | reverse complement strand
GGTGCGCGGTGCGCATATGATCGCGAAGCGCGCGGGCGCTCACCGACACCTGGATGCGGTAGCGATGGCTCGCGGCCTGGCTGCGCAGGATCTGTCTGACCGTGAGCAGATATTCTTCGGCGGCGTCGACCAGCGGGCGATTGGGCGAAGCGCTCATGTCGCGCAGCTCGATCACGTGCTTGTCCACTTCCTGCGCCTGGTCGTCGAGCTTGCCCACCGTTTGCGCACTTTCGGCGGACGCCGTCTCCGTCTCGACGGCAAGAGCGGCTCGCAGCCGCTCGCTCGAGTCCCCGACCAGCGCGGATACTGCCTTCTGCAGCTGGACCTTGCGGTAGGTGCCGATGCCCCAATACGCGAGCGCCGAGACGACTACCAGCGCAGCGACGGCAAGAGCGGTGGTTCTCGTGGTCGGCGCCGAATTCATTGGGTGCTAGGCTAACAAGCGAGGGTGACGCGGTCAAACTATCGAGCCCTGCCGCGCATTCCGGCGGCATGGTGTGCGAGCGCGGAGCGTGATTTAATGGCGGCTCGGAGGGGAGGCGTCGATGGTCCTGCTTCAGGTCGTATTGCTGTTGCTGCTGTGTGCGGTGGCCCTCGGCTGGGTGGCTCGTCACTTCAAGTTTCCCTATCCGATCGCGTTGGTGATCGGGGGCGCGGCGCTGGGTTTCGTGCCGCGGCTGCCGCAACTCCAGTTCGCCCCGCAGTTTCTGCTCGTGCTGGTGCTGCCGCCCATCCTTTATCAGGCGGCGCTCCTCACCTCCTGGAGCGAGTTCAAGGCGAACATCCGCCCGATCGGGCTGCTCGCGATCGGGCTGGTCATCGCGACTACGCTCGCCGTCGGGGCGACTTTGAAGGTCCTCATTCCGGACATGCCGTGGTCCGCGGCCTTCGTGCTCGGGGCGATCGTCTCGCCGCCCGACGCGGTGGCGGCGACCGCGATCCTGTCGCGGCTCAGCATTCCACGCCAGGTGGTGACGGTGCTGGAGGGAGAGAGCCTGGTGAACGATGCGTCGGGTTTGGTCATCTACAAGTTCGCAGTGGCGGCGGTGCTCACCGGCGCCTTCTCGCTGTGGCAGGCGAGCCTGGAATTCGTCGGCGTGGCGGTCGGCGGCGTCGTGATCGGCTTCTTGATGGGGCGGCTGTTCGTTTTCGTTCACCGGTATCTCGGGGATGCCTTCATCGAGGTGCTGACCACGCTCGCAGTACCCTACGTCGCCTATATCCTCGCCGAATCCCTGCATGTCTCGGGCGTGCTCGCCGTGGTCGTCGCGGGTTTGGTACGCGGCCGCTACTCGCCGGAAATCGTCTCGGCCGAGATGCGCATCATCGCGCGCTCGGTGTGGAACCTGCTCGTATTTCTGCTGAATACCCTGATCTTCATCCTCATCGGGGTGCAGCTGTCGGCGATCGTCGCGCGGCTCACCGACTTCTCGGTGGCCCAGCTTTTCTTCTACGGAATGTTCGTCTCGGCCGTGGCGATCGCGGTGCGCTTCGCGTGGGTTTACCCGGCGACCTATCTGCCGCTCATGCTGAAGGTTTCGCGCGGCCAGAGCGTTCCGCCGCCCCGGGAGGGAGAGGTGTTCATCATGGGGTGGTGCGGGATGCGTGGCATCGTGTCGCTGGCGGCTGCACTGGCGCTGCCGCAGACGCTCCAGGATGGCAGTGCGTTTCCGGGACGCGACCTGATCATCTTTCTCACCTTCGTCGTCATCGCGGTCACGCTCGTCTTGCAGGGCCTGACCTTGACACCGCTCATCCGCAGGCTCAAGTTGTCGCGTGACTGGACCATGCAGGAGGAGCAGCAGCGCGCCAAGATGGCGCTCGGCAAGGCGGCGATCGCCGCAATCGACACGGTGGCCGCCAAGGGCGGAATCCCGAATGAGCTCGCCGAGCGCATCCGCGCGGAGTTTGCCGAGCAAATTACGCTCGCGGTGCCCGAGGGCCTCGTGCTGAGACACAGCGGCGCCGACGACGCACGGCGTCTGAGGGCCGCGGCGGTCAAGGCGGAAAGGGCGGAGCTCATCCGGCTCTGGCGGGACAACCAGATCAGCGACGACGTGCTGCACTACATCGAGAAAGACCTGGACTACCAGGAATCGCGCATCTAGGCGAAAACTACCGCGGAGTCCGTCTGCGTTGTTGCCGCTCGCTCGAACGCCGTACTCAGGAGGTCTCATGACCCGCTTTTTGTTCACGCTCCTCGCGCTCGGCGCCGCGCTGCCGTGTTTCGCTCAGTATCCGGACAGGTCGCTCACGATCCTCGCGGGCTTTCCGGCCGGGGGGCTCGTGGACGTCGTATCGCGCGTCGTGGCCGAGGGGATGAAGCCGAAATTTCCCAAGGGCGTCGTCGTCGTCAACAAACCCGGCGCGGGCGGCGCCGTCGCGGTAGCGGAGACGGTGCTGGCGAGGCCCGACGGGTACACGATCGTGCTCACGCCGCTGTCCTCGCTGGTGATCGGCCCGCAGATCAATCGCGACCTGAACTACAAGACGCCGGACGACTATGAGCCCGTGATCAACGTGGTCGCGTACTACCCGCTGCTCGTGGTGAAATCGGATGCGTCTTGGAAGACGATTCAGGAATTCGTCGCGGATGGAAGATCGAACCCCGGAAAGCTGCGCGTGGGGACGCCCGGAGAGGGCACCTCCAGCCACCTCAACCTCGAGGAATTCATGTTTCAGTCCGGGGTGAAACTCACCCACATTCCCTATGGGGGCTGGGGGCAGTCCTCGCCCGCGCTCCTGGGCGGGCACATCGAAGCGGTGGTGGCCCAGCCCGGTGAGGCGAAGCCGCTGGTGGACGGCAAGCGCATGCGCGCGCTCGTCGTGTTTCAGCCTGTGCGCCACGCAGCCTTCCCCGACACGCCGACGGCGAAAGAGGCCGGCTGGGACGTCGCGAACGGAGTGTGGTATCTGCTGGTCGCGCCCAAGGGAACGCCGGCCCCGATAGTGAAGCAGATTCACGACGCCGCCAAGGCGGCGATGGACGATCCCGCGTTCTCGATCGCCATGACCGCGCGCGGCGTGGACGTGGACTACCGGTCGGGGGACAGGCTGCGCGCCGACCTGTGGCGCGAGTACAAGCTGCACACCGAGATCCTGCGCAGGATCGGGCTGATCAAGCAATAGACGGCAGGCAGCGGCTTTGAAGACAAACGCCCATCGCGAAGTCCTCGTCATTGGTGGAGGCATCGGCGGCGTGGCGCTGGCGCTCGCGCTGGCGCGCCGCGGCATGCGCTCGCGCGTGCTCGAGAAGGCGTCCGAGTTCGGCGAAATCGGCTACGGCATCCAGCAGGGGCCCAATGCCTACCGCATGCTCGATTGGCTGGGCGTGATGAAGGATCTCGAGCCGCAAGCGGTGTTCACGAAGAACCTGATCCTCATCGACGCGCTCACCGACCGCGAGCTGACGCGCGTCTCCTGCGGCGACACGTTCCGCAGGCATTTCCGAGCGCCCTATACCGTCGTCCATCGACGCGACCTGCACGGCGCGCTCCTGGAAGCTTGCCGCAAGCGCGAGGAGATCGCGCTGCACACCTCGAAGGAACTCGTGAGCTTTGCGGACCGCGGCAAGAGCGTGGTCGCGAGCTTTGCCGACGGCTCGGAGTACGAGGGATTGGCAATGATTGGGGCGGACGGGCTGCGCTCGCGCGTGCGCGAGGCCCTCATCGGGGACGGTCCGCCGCAGCCCACGGGACACGTCAGCTACCGCGGCGTGGTCCCGGTCGAGAACGTCAAGGATAAATCGCACTTCGACGACATGGTGATCTGGATCGGACCGAACCTGCACCTGGTGCAATACCGGCTGCGGGGCGGCACCGTCATGAACAACGTCGCCACCGTCGTGAGCGGCAAGTTCGCGCGCGGGGAACGGCGCGACTACGGCGGTCCGGACGAGCTGACCGGAGTCTTTTCGCATACCACGCCGCAGGTGCAGGAGATGCTCGGCTACGTCGGCAAGGACAAGAACTGGGTGCTGCACGACCGGGATCCCCGGCCAGGCTGGACTCGAGGCCGGGTAACTCTGCTCGGTGACGCAGCTCACCCGACGCTGCAGTACCTCGCTCAGGGCGCGTGCATGGCGATCGAGGATGCCGTGGTGCTCTCGAGGAAACTCGAGGAAGCGGCGGGTGACGTCGCAGCCGCGCTCCAATCCTACGAGAACGAACGCTACTTGCGCACCGCGCGCGTGCAGATCACTTCACGGATCTTCGGCGAGATCTTCCACGCGCAAGGCGGCGCTCGCGACCTGCGCAACCATCTTCTGGCTCAGCGGACGCCCGATACCTTCTGGGAATTCGACTGGCTCCACCGGGGCATTGAGGCTTGATCGACCGCGCCGGTTCCCCGGTTTCGCTACTCCTTCTTTTCTCGATCCTTGTTCCGCCACACCATCCAGACGAAACCGACGCAGAACGCCACGAACACCCCGAGGAATATGATCGTCGCCAGCGTATTGGGCTCCACG
>DATDGA010000111.1:0-3167 GCA_036522335.1 Burkholderiales bacterium | reverse complement strand
GGGTCCCGGGCGCAAAGCCGCAGCTTCCCGAGCCCTTCACCATCGAGAAACTGGTGCCGATGATGGACGAGGCCGGCGTGGATCGCGTCGTCGTCGTCCCGCCGTCCTGGCCGGGCGATCGCAACGACTATGCCCTGGAGGCGGCCAGAAGGTACCCGGGTCGCTTTGCCGTCATGGGTCGCATTCCCCTGCGCGATCCGCAATCGGCCGCGCTGCTTCCGAAGTGGAAGGACCAGCCGGGAATGCTAGGCGTGCGCCTGACGTTTATCGGTGCCACCGCCGGATGGCTATCGGACGGCACCGCGGACTGGTTCTGGCCGGCGGCCGAGAAAGCCCAGCTTCCCGTGATGTTCCTGACCGAGGGCCGGTCGGCGGAAATCGCCCGCGTTGCGGAACGCCACCCGCAACTCACGCTGATCGCCGATCACATGGGCGTGAGGGCGGATGTGGTGAAGGCCGGCAAACTAGCGGACGCGATCAACCAGACGCTCTCGCTCGCCAGGTATCCGAACGTATCCGTCAAGCTGTCGGCGGCTCCCAATAACTCGACCGAAGCTTATCCCTTCCGGGACTTCACGCCGCACATCAAGCGGCTGTTCGAAGCCTACGGCCCGCGACGCTGCTATTGGGGCACCGACATCACCAATGGCTGGACCAAGGCGACCTACCGCCAGCGCATCACGCACTTCACGCAGGAGCTCGACTTCCTGTCCGAGGACGACAAGGACTGGGTCATGGGACGCGCTATCCTGGCACGCCTCAACTGGGCCTGATTGGCAGCAGGTATCTAATCTATCACCGCGAAGGCCTGGATCTCCACCAGCTGCTCCGGCTCGCCCAGTTCGAGCACGGCGAGGTTGGTCGTGGTGGGCTTGTAGTTGTAGGGCTTGAAGTATTCGTTGACGACGAAGCTCGCCTTGCCGATGTCGCCCATGCGCGGGCGCGCGCGGAAAATGAACAAGTGCACGACGTCCTTCATCGATCCGCCGGCGGCTTCCACGGTCTGCTTGATGCCGTCCATGGCCTGGCGGACCTGTTGTTCCAGATCGTTGACCATGTATTTCTGCAGCTGATCGCGCTTGTGCGGATGGTCGTGATAGACCGGCAATGCCGTGCCGCCCGCAAGCCAGAGGATCTTGCCGCTCTTGATCTTGATGGCGGGGACGAACGGCATGAACACCGTCTTGTCGTAGTTGGGATGTTGGATGATCTCCAGGTGCTTGCTCGGGGTCGTATCGACGGGCTGGCTCTGCGCCGCCGCCGTGGTGCTGAAGACGGCTGTGGCGACACCGAGCGCGGCGAGCGCCATGGCTGAGCGGGATGGGTTCGACTTCTTCATGGTTTTCTCCTCTTGTAGGTTGTGGCGGGTGATCCTGCGAGAACATCTTATCGACGCGTTCACGTAACATAAAGCGTATTCCCATAGGCTTGCGATAAAGGAGGGGTCCATGCGCAGTCGGAACAGGCTCGTCGTCGTGCTCGTCGCCGTGATTGCGGGGGTCGCGAGCACCGCAGTGCGGCCCCAGGAAGGGGAGGGAGGGGGAGCTGGAGCGGCGAGGACGCCTTCGGCGTCTCCGGAGGCGCGGAAATTTCTCGCGCCGCCGAACCAGGTCGTCGCGATCCGGGCCGGACACCTGTTCGACGCGAGATCGGGCAAGATACTCAACAACCAGGTGATCCTCGTCAGGGGCGAGCGCATCGCGGAGATCGGTGCGGGGGTGCCGGTTCCGGCCGGTGCGGCCGTGCTCGACCTGAGTTCGGCCACCGTGCTTCCCGGCATGATCGACGGACACGTCCATCTGAATCTCCAGGCAGCGAACTCACCCGCCAAGCGCACGCTGATCGCGCTGGCGAACGCGCAAGTCGATCTCGAAGCCGGCTTCACCACGGTTCTCGACATGGATTCGCGCGGCGGATTCAATACCGTCGACATCCGCGACGCGATCAACTCCGGCATGTTCCCGGGGCCGCGCATGCAGGTCGTCGGCCAGTCGATCAACCAGCGAGCCACGAACTACTACCCGGACTTGCAGTCGCTGCGCTACTACGAGGGATTCACGGAGAACAAGAACACCAATTCCCCGTGGCTTGCGCGCGCCGCCGTGCGCGAGGCCAAGTTGCACGGCGTCGACTGGATCAAGATCTATACGACCCAGGATTTCGTCGGCCAGGTTCACATGTGGAAGGCGGACGCGACGCTCGTCAACAGCCCGTCGCTCACGTTCGAGGAAGTCGAGGCGATCGTCGACGAGGCCCACCGGCTCGGGCTGAAGGTCGCCTGCCACACCTACGGCGGCGAAGGCATGAACAGTTGCCTCAAGGCGGGGGTCGATTCGCCCAATCACCTGCTCGAGCTCGACGACGCGGGGGTCAAGATACTTCTGCAGAAGAAACTCTACTTCGTTCCCACGATCGACGATCTGATCTCGCTCGAAAAGCCCGATTTGCGTGAGACCGGCGGCAGGAACTCGCGCCTGCGGCTCATGGAGCAGGCGTTCAAGAAGGCGCTCGCCGCCGGCGTCACCATCGTGTTCGGCAGCGGCGCGACCTCGCCCACGATTCCCCACGGCAGGCAGGCCGACCAGTTCGCGTACTTCGTGAAGTGGGGCATGACGCCGGCGCAGGCGCTGCAAACGGCCTACCTTCCCGCCGCGCGGATGCTGAACTACGGCTGGGAAAGCCAGATCGGGACCATCGAAAAAGGCAAGTTCGCCGACATCATCGCCGTCGCCGGAAACCCGCTCGAGGACGTCGCCGAAATGGAACGGGTCAGGTTCGTGATGAAAGGCGGCGTGATCGTGCGCAACGAACTGGGCGCTCGCTAGGATTGCACGCGCTTGTAGCGCGGCGGCACTTACGAGTATTCTCTGTTCGACATAGGGGGGGCCATGGAATCGAGCAAAAGGCAGTTTCTCAAGGCAGGGGCGGGGATCGCCGCGCTGGCGGCGATGCCGAGAGCGTTCGCGCAGTGGCAGCCGAGTCAACGCTATCCCGACCCGTTCATCAAGATCGTCGACCCGAGCTTCGCGCGCTACCGGCTCGCGCTCGCCAAGGTCGAGAGAATCGCCTCGGGCATGCGCTGGTGCGAAGGGCCGGTGTGGGTCGGCGATGGCCGATACCTGCTGTGGAGCGACATCCCGAACAACAGGATCATGAAGTGGGAGGAA
>DATDGA010000110.1:0-4593 GCA_036522335.1 Burkholderiales bacterium | reverse complement strand
CTCCAATCTCGCGCAGGCGCTGTTCATTCTGCCCTTTTTTCTGTTCTCGGCGACCGCGGGGCAGCTCGCCGACAAACTGGAAAAATCGTTCGTCATCCGGCTGGTGAAGATCGCGGAGATCGCCATCATGGTGCTCGGGGCGGCCGGGCTCTACTGGCGCAACCTGGGGCTGCTGCTGACGGCGCTGTTCCTCATGGGACTGCACTCGACGGTATTCGGGCCGGTGAAGTATTCCTACCTGCCGCAGCACCTCGAGCAGCAGGAAATCGTCGGCGGCAACGGCCTGGTGGAGATGGGTACCTTTCTCGCCATCCTGGTCGGCACGCTGCTCGGGGGATTTCTCATCGCGGAGGGCTCGCCCGGCCCGGTTGCGGCCGCCGTGCTCGTGGTGGCGGTGCTGGGCTACCTCGCGAGCCGCTGGGTCCCGCTTTCGCCGCCCGCGGCGCCCGAACTCGCCGTGAACTGGAACCCCTTTTCAGAGACCTGGGCGATCCTGCGTTTCCTCGCGCGGGATCGCACCGTGTTTCTCTCGGTGCTCGGCATTTCCTGGTTCTGGTTCCTCGGCGCGATCTACCTGTCGCAATTCCCCGTCTACACGAGGGAAGTGCTGTCGGGAAACGAGGAAGTGGTGACGGTACTGCTCGCGCTGTTCTCCGTCGGCGTGGGCGCGGGGTCGCTCTTGTGCGAGCGCATGTCCGGGCGCAGGATCGAGATCGGGCTGGTTCCGTTCGGCTCGATCGGCCTCACGCTGTTCGGCGTGGATTTCTATTTCGCGAGCGCGGGTCTCGCGGCGCACGCGCCTTACGGCGCCAGTGCGTTCCTGCGCGAGCCCGCGCACTGGCGGATCCTCGCCGACCTCGCGCTGATCGGCGTCTTCGGCGGCTTCTACATCGTGCCGCTGTACGCGCTGGTGCAGACGCGCTCGGAGGCGAGCCACCGCTCGCGCGTCATCGCCGGCAACAACGTGCTCAACGCGCTGTTCGTGGTCGCCGCGGCGCTGACCGCCATCGGCCTGCTCGACCTGGGAGTCACGATCCCGCAGCTCTTTCTCGCCGCGGCGCTCCTCAACGCGGCCGCGGCGATCTACATCTACACGCTCGTCCCCGAGTTCCTGATGCGCTTCCTGATCTGGCTGCTGGTGCACAGCGTCTACCGCCTGGACAAATCGGGGCTCGAGCACATCCCGGAGTCGGGGCCGGCGGTACTGGTGTGCAACCACGTGAGCTTCGTGGACGCGCTGGTGATCGCCGCGGCCTGCCCGCGCCCGGTGCGCTTCGTGATGGACCACCAGATTTTCAAGATACCCGTGCTCAGCTTCGTCTTCCGCACCGGCCGCGCGATTCCCATCGCGCCCGCGCGCGAGGACCCGGAGGCGCTCGATCGGGCCTACGACCAGATCGCCAGGGCGCTCGAGGAGGGCGACCTCGTCGGCATCTTCCCGGAAGGCAGGATCACCTCCGACGGCCAGCTCAATTCGTTCAAGTCCGGGGTGAAGAAGATCGTCGATCGCACGCCCGTGCCGGTCGTGCCGCTCGCGCTGCGCGGACTGTGGGGCAGCTTCTTCTCGCGCCGCGGCGGTCCCGCGATGACGAAGTGGGGCCGCATCGCGAAGCGGATCTATTCCCGCATCAGCCTGGTCGCCGCGCCGGCGGTCCCCGCGCGCGAAGTCACGCCCGAGAGACTGCAGGGTATCGTGCTCGGGCTGCGGGGCGACGCGCTCTAACCGGACCCCCGCGCTGCGCTGACTCGCATCTCAATCGCTTTGCCGCAGGGCAATCGTAAACAAAAAATCGCTGCGATTTGATCTACGTCAAATCGGGCAGCATGACTCCCTGTAGGCTCCGTTCCAAGCGACAGAGAATTTCTCGTGTCGCAGCCGCCAGGGGACATCATGAAAAAGATCGTTCTGTGCAATTCAATGCGGGCGGGTGCGGTCTGCGCACTGCTCGTCGGATTTTTTACCGCGGGCACCGCGAATGCGGTTCCTTCCTTTGCCAGGCAGACCGGCATGGCGTGCCAGTCCTGCCACACCGTCTTTCCCGAGCTCACGCCGTTCGGCCGGTCGTTCAAGCTGAACGCCTACACCATCGACAATCTCCCGCAGGTGCAGGGCATCACCGCGTCGAAGGACATGGAGCTGCTGCTGAACCAGATCCCGCCGCTTTCGATCATGTTCCAGACCTCGTATACGAGCACCAAGTCGGCGCTGCCGGATTCCGTGGTGGCCGGCGCGAATTCGCAGAACGGCCAGGTGCTGTTTCCGCAGCAGGCGAGCCTTTTCTACGCGGGCAGGGTCGCTCCGAACCTGGGCGCGTTCGTCCAGATCACTTACGCCAGCGACACGGGAACCTTCGCCCTCGACAACACCGAGTTCCGCTATGCAAAGCAGGTTCCCGCGGTCGCCGACGGGCTGACCTACGGCTTCACCATGAACAACAATCCGACCGTGCAGGACGTCTGGAACAGCACGCCGGCATGGCAAACGCCCTTCGACCAGAAGACCAGCGCGGCGCCCGTTCCGGCTGCGGCCACACAAATCGACGGCGTGCTCTCAGGAGGCGTCGCGGGATTGACCGGATACCTGTGGTGGAGGAATTCGATCTACGCCGAGCTGGGTCTATACCGGTCTTCTCCGCAAGGCTTTAAGGGCACGGCGGGCGCTGGACCGCTGGACAGTACCGCAGGAGGCGTGATTTCCGGCTGGGCGCCGTATTGGCGGGTCGCCTACGAACGCCAGTGGGACCGGAACTCCTGGTCCATCGGCGCCTATGGGATTACCGCGAAGATCATTCCAGCGACCCAACCCCTCAGCGCGAACTTCGATCGCTTCAACGACGTCGCCCTCGACAGCCAGTATCAATTCATAGGCGACGAGCACATCGTGTCGATACAGGGCACCTACATCAACGAGCGGCAGTCCCTCGATGGCAGTCTGGCGCTCGCGGCTCCAGGTGCCGAGAATCAGAGAAATCACCTGGACACGTTCAGGATCGGCGGCAGCTACTACCTCAGGCGTACCTACGGAGGCGCGCTGGGATACTTCTCGACCACGGGCAGCGAGGATGCCGTGAGGTACGCCCCCGCCGCCCTCGTCGGCTTCGCCAACAACAAGCCCAACAGCAACGGCTGGATCGCCGAGCTCGACTATCTGCCCTGGCAGAACGTGAAGGTCGCGCTGCAATATGTCGCCTACCAGAAATTCAACGGGGGCAGCACGAACTACGACGGCGCCGGCAGGAACGCGAGCGACAACAATACAATGTACCTGCTCGCGTGGCTCAATTTCTAGAGGAGGCGTCGAGGCGGAGCGTTTCCGAATCGACGCCGTGTTTCGACGGCTCGGACTAGGCTACCAACAACGAGGCAACGAATATGAGAACCCATCTGATCGCTCCGATGTCGCTGGTGACGATGACCCTTGCGTGCATGGCTCCTTCCGTGCAGGCGCAGGAGGACACGACCAAGCTCGCGAACCAGGTCTGCGCGTCATGCCACGGACCGAGGGGCGACAGCATCTCGCCCGCGTTCCCCAAGATCGCCGGCCAGCGCGCCGAATATCTGGAGAACCAGCTGAAGGCATTTCGTGACCGCACGCGCGCCGATCCGATAGCGCAGGCCTACATGTGGGGGATGACTTCGCAACTGGGCGACGACACCATCAAGAAGCTCGCCGCCTTCTATTCCGGGCAGAAGCCCGCCGCGGGAAAGGCCGGGGATCCCAAGCTCGTGCAGCGGGGAAAGAGCATCTACGAGGCGGGCGTTCCTTCCGCGAAAGTCCAAGCGTGCAACACCTGTCATGGCGCGAACGCCGAGGGCAACGCCATTTTCCCGAGGCTGGCCGGCCAGCACGCCGAATACCTGGTCAAGCAAATGGTATTGTTCAAGAGTTCGATGCGCGAGGGCGGAAACGCGCCGATCATGCACAACATCAGCACCGGCATCACTTTCGAGCAGATGGAGGCCGTCGCGGCTTACGCCGCATCGAAGTAGCGGCGGACGAGACGCTTGTCCTCCGGAGCACCTGAAACCGGCCCGCGCACCCCGACTCGTGGGCATCGCCGTTGGTTCGCGGCGGGCTTGATCGCGCTTGCGCTGTCGGCGCCCGCGGCCGGGCAGGACGACGAGCTCGCCCGCATTCGCGAAGAAGCGGCGGCAATGCGGCAGGCGCTCGACCGGCTCGACGCGCGGATCCGGGTGCTCGAAGGGAAAGCGGGAGCGGCAAGCGCGTCCCCGGCCTACTCCGCGAGCCTGGCCGCGCTCGCTTCGCTCAAGCGCAGCTGGTCTCAGGTCGTTCCGGGAATGCCCGGGGACAAGGTCGAAACGCTGCTCGGCAAACCCGGGAACATCCTGCGCATCGACAATACCCGGGTGTGGTACTACATCTATCCGGAAATCGGGCGCGGCTCGGTGTTCTTCGACTCGAGCGGGAAGGTTTCGAGCAAGCAGGCGCCGGCGTTGGGCTGGTAGGAACGCTTTGTGCGCGTCGGTTAGACGCAAGCCGGAGCGCGGTGTACCATTTCGGGACCAGTGACTATGAACATCACCCGGAACCCCGCAATCGTCAGCGATCCTGAAGTAATGGGCGGAACTCCC
>DATDGA010000109.1:0-2146 GCA_036522335.1 Burkholderiales bacterium | reverse complement strand
GCCTGGCGAGCGCGGCGGCGAGATCGTGTTCTTCGGCACACCCGACGAACTAAAGCAGTCGAAAACGCTCACGGCGGAGTATCTGTCCGGCAGGAAGCGCGCGGGTGCCCCCGATCCGTCATTCCCGCGCAAGCGGGAATCCACCGGTTTGGAAAGACGCTGGACCCCCGCTTCCGCGGGGGCGACGGCCTCAAACGGCCGTCGGCTCGAACTGCTCGGCGCCACCGAGCACAACCTGAAAAACATCGACGTCGGTATCCCACTGCAACGGCTGGTGTGCATCACCGGCGTCTCGGGCTCGGGGAAATCCACCCTGGTGCAGGACGTGCTCTACGCCGCGCTTCGCAAGGCGAAAGGCAAGCCGACCGAAACGCCGGGAACGTTCCGCGAGTTGCGCGGCCATGCGCTGATCGAGGACGTGGCGATGGTGGACCAGGCGCCGATCGGTCGCACCACGCGCTCGAACCCCGCGAGCTACGTCGGCGCCTGGGACGCGATCCGCAACATCTACGCGAAAGAACCGCTGGCGAAGGAACGCAAGTACGCCGCCGGCACCTTCAGCTTCAACTCCGGCAACGGCCGCTGCGCGACCTGCGGTGGCAACGGCTTCGAGCACGTCGAGATGCAATTCCTGTCGGACGTGTACCTGCGCTGCCCGGACTGCAACGGCAGGCGCTTCCGCGACGAAGTGCTCGAGGTCGTGGTGAAAAGGAAGTCGATCGCCGACGTGCTCGAGCTGACCGTGTCCGAGGCGCTCGCGTTCTTCCGGGACTATCCCGAAGTACAGCGGGCGTTAAAGCCTCTCTCCGACGTCGGGCTCGAGTACCTGCGCGTCGGCCAGCCGGTGCCGACGCTCTCGGGCGGCGAGGCGCAACGGCTGAAGCTCGCCGGGCACCTGGTCGAGGCAAATTCCGTCGTCCCCGCGAAAGCCGGGGCCCAGCGACGCGGAAAATCTCTGGATTCCCGCATACGCGGGAATGACGGCACCAAGGGAAAACTCTTTCTCTTCGACGAGCCCACGACCGGCCTGCATTTCGACGACGTCGCGAAGCTGCTCTCCGCCTTCCGCCAGTTGATCGCCGCCGGGCATTCGCTGGTGGTGATCGAGCACAACCTCGACGTCATCCGCGCTTCCGACTGGCTCATCGACCTCGGCCCCGAGGGCGGCGACGCCGGGGGCGCGATCGTCTGCACCGGCACGCCGGCGGAGGTCGCGAAGCACGCAAGCTCGCACACCGGCAAGGCGCTGCGCGAGTACGAAGCGGCCCTGTCCCGTCCCGCGGTCCTTCGCACGGCGGAGCCCGGCGTGCCGCTGCAGACCCGCTTCAATGAGTCGATCAGGATCCACAACGCACGGGAACACAACCTGAAATCCATCGACGTCGAGATCCCGCGCAACGAATTCACCGTCATCACCGGCGTTTCGGGCTCGGGAAAATCCACGCTCGCCTTCGACATCCTGTTCGCCGAAGGCCAGCGGCGCTATCTCGAGTCGCTCAACGCCTACGCGCGCCAGTTCGTCCAGGGTGCCGCGCGTCCCGACGTGGACGCGATCTTCGGCATCCCGCCCACGGTCGCGATCGAGCAGCGCACCAGCCGCGGTGGCAGCAAGAGCACGGTCGCGACGCTCACCGAGATCTATCACTTCCTCCGATTGCTCTACGTCAAGCTCGGCACGCAGCACTGCCCCGACTGCAAGGCGCCAATCGAGCCGCAGAGCGAAGACGCCATTGCAGCGCGGCTGTTACGCGAATACAAGGGGCAACGTATCGGCCTGCTCGCGCCCCTCGTCTCGAACCGCAAGGGCTACTACACCGATCTCGCAAAATGGGCGCGAGGCAAGGGCTACGAATTCCTGCGTGTGGACGGCGAGTTTCTGCCCACGGACAAATGGCCGCGGCTGTCACGCTTTCAGGAGCACACGATAGAACTCCCGGTCGCCGACCTGCGCATCGCGGCGGACAATGAAGCCGAAATCCGCCCGGCGCTCGCCCGCGCCCTGGAATTCGGCAAGGGCGTGGTGCACGTGATCGCGGGACTCGACCGCCTGGAAGAAGCCAAGGAAAGATCCCGGACGGCTCGCGTGGAAACGGATCTTCCACAGCGCGTCTTCTCAACCAAGCGCGCGTGCCCCTCGTGCGGGCGC
>DATDGA010000108.1:0-4449 GCA_036522335.1 Burkholderiales bacterium | reverse complement strand
CGGTCTGATGCGTCGACCCGGAGTCGAACCATACGTCCAGCGTGTCCTTGATCTTGACGTACTGCTCGGGTTCCGCGCGCAGCAGTTCTTTCACCTCGAGGGTCTGCCAAGCTTCGATCCCGTGCTTCTCGACGCGCTGCGCCACTTGCTCGATGAGGTCCAGCGTGCGCGGATGCAACTCGCCCGTTTGCCCGTGCACGAAGAACGGCATCGGCACACCCCACTGCCGCTGGCGCGACAGCGTCCAGTCGGGGCGGTTGGCGATCATGCCATGAAGCCGCGCTTTGCCCCATGCGGGAAAAAAACTCGTCGCCTCGATGCCGCGCAGCGCGGTGGCGCGCAGCGACTCGGCGGGTTTGTTGCCCTTGAAACCCGGCGGCTCGTCCATGGCGGCGAACCACTGAGTGCTGGCACGATAGATGATCGGCGTCTTGTGCCGCCAGCAATGCATATAACTGTGCTGGTGCTTTTCCGAGTGGAAGAGCGCGCCCGCTTCGCGGATCTTATCGACGATTTTCGGATTGGCCTGCCAGATGTCCATACTGCCGAAAAGCGGGAGCGAAGCAGCGTACTTCCCGTCGCCCATCACGGGAGTGAGAATCTGGTCGTCCTTCAAGCCGTAGCGCCGGCAGGAGTCGAAGTCCTCGACGCCGTAGGCCGGCGCGCTGTGCACGATGCCGGTGCCTTGTTCGATAGTGACATACTCGCCGAGATAGACCGGCGAAAGGCGATCATAGAAAGGATGCTTGAACTTGATAAGCTCGAGATTTTTTCCAGGACAGTTGTGATCGAGAGCGTTTGCCGAGTCTTTCCGCTTCAAACCGAAGCGAATCAGGCAAGCTTCCTTGAGATCGTTCGCGAGAATCAGGGCACCCTTCTCGGTCTGCACCAGGGAATACAGAATTTCCGGGTGGACATTCAATGCCTGATTGGCCGGGATCGTCCAGGGCGTGGTCGTCCAGATCATCGCGTACACCGGCCCCTTCGGCAATTCGTCGAGGGCAAATGCCCGCGCAAGCTTCTCGCGTTGATCGTCGGCGAGTGGAAACCCGACATCGATCGCAAAGTCGGTGCGGTCGATGTACTCGACCTCCGCCTCCGCGAGCGCCGAGCCGCAGTCGAAGCACCAGTTGACCGGCTTCAGGCCGCGGTAGATGTAGCCCTTCGCGAGCAGCTTCCCCAGCGTACGGATCTCGTCGGCCTCGTTCTTGAAAGCCATCGTGGTGTAGGCGTGGTCCCAGTCGCCGAGCACGCCCAGGCGCTGGAAATCCTTTTTCTGCCGCTCGATCTGCTCGGTGGCGTAGGCGCGGCACAGGCTCTGGGTCTTTTCCACGGGCAGGCCCTTGCCGTGCCGCTTTTCGATCTCGCGCTCGATCGGCATGCCGTGGCAGTCCCAGCCTGGCACATAGACGGCATCGAATCCCGCCATGTTGCGCGACTTGACGATAATGTCCTTCAGGATCTTGTTGATCGCGTGGCCAAGATGAATGTCGCCGTTCGCGTAGGGCGGTCCATCGTGCAGGATGAATTTCCCCTTCGGCCGGCCGCGGCTCGCTTCGCGTATCTTTTCGTAGACCTTCTTTTCCTGCCACTCCTGCACCCACTGCGGCTCGCGTCTGGCGAGGTCCCCGCGCATCGGGAAAGGCGTGTCCGGCAGGTTGAGCGTGCTCTTGTAGTCGTTCTTCTTCTCAGGCATTGCGGCTTTCCAGGAGAAAACTCTTCGCCAGATCACAGTCGCGCTCGATCTGCGCCTTGAGCGTATCGAGATCCGGATACTTCTGCTCGTCGCGGATCTTGTGCAGAAACTCGACGCGCAGGTGCGCGTCGTAGAGATCGCCGGAAAAATCGAACAGATGCACCTCGAGCACCGCGCGATCGCTCGCCGTTATGGTGGGCCGGACGCCCAGGCTCGCTACCGCCGGGCGAGCTGCCTCGCTGATGCCGTGCACCCTGACCGCGTAGATGCCGGTGAGCGGCGGGCGGTTGTGCTTGAGCTGCACATTGGCGGTTGCGAATCCGAGTTCGCGCCCGAGCTTTCTCCCGTGGACGACGCGCCCGCTGATGCTGTAGCGCCGGCCGAGAAGCGATTCGGCCGAAGCGAGCTCCCCGGCGGCGAGCGCGGCGCGAACCGCCGAGCTCGACACCCGCGCACCCGCCTGCGTCACCGCCGGCATGGTCTCCACTTCGTATCCGAATCGGCGGCCGATTCTTTTCAGAAGCGGAACGTCGCCGGCGCGCTTCGCCCCGAAGCGGAAATCCTCACCGATCAGGACCCAGCGCGCCTTCAAGCGTTTTGCCAGGATCTGCTCCACGAAAACCTCGGGATCCAGCGCGGCAAACGGCCCCGAGAAGCGCTGGATATGAACCCGCCCGACCTGGTGCGCCGCGAGCAATTCGAGTTTTTCTCGCAGCGAGCTCAGCCGCGTCGGGGCCGGTCGTTGTGCCGATTCCCCCGCCTCTCGCCTGATCCGTTCGAAATACTCGAGCGGATGAGGCTCGAAAGTCAGCACGCAACTGACCAGCGCGCGCTTTCGCGCCTCGCCGACCAAGCGCTGGAGCATCGCCCGATGTCCGCAGTGAATGCCGTCGAAATTACCGACCGTCAGCGCGACCGGAGGCAGCGCCGCGCCGGAAGCGCCGTGGGTAAGCAGCATGAAGCTCTGGAAATAAACGCAATGTTTTGAATTATAGCGGCTTTCCTCCAATCAAAAACTCCTGAGCGCATCCTGGCGCGCCGCAGCACAGCCGCACCTCGCGGCCGGAAGCGTAAGATGAACCGGCGAAGGAGGATGGCAGAGTGAAACCCCTCGACGAGCAGATGGCGATCTACGCCGCGTATCACCGCAACCGCTGGAACAAGCTCAGCCACTTCGTCGGCGTTCCCGCGATCGTCTTCGCGATCCTGATCCCGATGAGCTGGGTCGCGGTCGGTGACAGCTTGACGCTCGCGCATGTCTTTGTCGCCGCAGTCCTCGCCTACTACTTCCTGCTCGACGTGCCTCTTGCGCTGGCGACTGCTGTCGGCGTCGCCGCACTTCTGCTCGCGGCGAAGGCCGCCGCCGGAACCGGAACCGCTTCGGGGTGGATCTGGTTCGGGGTTTTCTTCGTCGGCGGCTGGATTTTCCAGCTCGTCGGCCATGTCTTCGAAGGCCGCAAGCCCGCGCTTGCGGACAATCTGTTCCAGATATTCATCGCGCCGATTTTCCTTGTGGCCGAACTCTTCTTCGCGCTCGGCATGAAGCGGGACGTTCTGAGAAAAATCGAAGCAAGGTCGGGCGCCAGCCCTTCCGCGGAATGAACGGCCGCTAGGCCCGTTCCAGTCCGCGGAGTTAATGCGGCCCGCAGGGTCCGCGATTAACTTTAGTTCATGCGCGCCGCGGCCTGCTTGAGCTCGACGATCTTGCCGTGGATATCCGCGCCATCCGGAGCCTCCGGATGCCGCCTCAGGTAGTTCTGCAGGTCCGAGAGCGCGGGCCGGAAGCACTCGAGCTGCTGGTAGACGAGGCCGCGGTCGCGCAATTCCTCGGCGGATTCCGGCATCACCAGCAGCATACGGTGCATCACCGCGAGGGCCTGCTCGAGCTTTCCCGTCTGCATATAGATATTCTTCAGATTGCGCAGGACCCGGGCGACGATCTGCCGCGGAGTCGCGGGCTCGAGATAGGAGTCGAGCTGCACCTGTTCCGCCTTCTCGGAGGGAAGAACCTGCGCAAGGCGCTGGCGCAGGTCCGACTCGGATTGAGCTTCGCCCCCGGTGAACGGGTCGAGCACGAGCTGGCCCCGCTTCACCGCGAGCTTGACGAGGAAATGTCCCGGGAAAGATACGCCCTTCAGGTTGAGCCCGAGGCGTTTTCCGACTTCCAGATAGAGGATCGACAGGGTGATCGGAATCCCGACGCGGCGTTCCATCACCTCGTTCAAATAGTTGTTGCGCGGATCGTAGTAGTCGTCGATGTTTCCCGAGAAGCGCATTTCGCTGAACAGGTAATAGTTCAGCGCGCGCACCTTCTGCTCCGCGAAAGCGTCACTGGCAATGCGCTTCTTGATCGCGAGCGCGATCTCGTCCAGCCGGGTGAGATAGGCGGGGATATCGACCTGCGGATAGATGTCCTGGGCGAGCATCAGGCTCGCCTCGGCAAGATTGAACTGCTCCCGCGAAACAACCTCGGCGAAGTGCTCGAGTTGATCGTTCACGCGGCACGTCTCGAGAAATCACCGAGCCGGAAACCCAGCAGCCAAAGGCTCGCGAAGTACGCTGTCCCACCGAGGAGGACTAGTCCCGTGACGGCGACCGCTTTCGTGACTCCGGATGCGCCGAACCACCAGGAAGCCGGGCCCATCGCAAGCAACAACACGACCGCCATCGCCGCTAGGGCCGCGGCGACCTTGAAGCCAAATGATCCCCAACCCGGCTGCGGACGATAGATGCCGTGCTCGCGCAGCTTCCGG
>DATDGA010000107.1:0-5172 GCA_036522335.1 Burkholderiales bacterium | reverse complement strand
CACCTGAACCTTGCAAGGGTTACCCCCATGCCATACCGCCATAGAGATTCGATGAGCCGCAAGCTGCGTGCGGCGCGCAAGGCCCGCGAGCTGCCGGCGCTGCGTCGAACGCTGATCATTATCGATTACGATTTCGGCAGGGTCGAGCATCGCATCGATCTCTACCGCACCCGGCGCATCGATTGCTACCGGGCGGTGGCCGACGGTGTCGAGTGGAAGCGTCGGATCGGCTGGTCGAAGTTGCTCGCCGCTCTTCGCCTCAAGTTTCCCCGCGTGCGCGCTCCCTGATTACGCCCGGGCGAGCGCGGCCTTCACCCGCTCCGGGGTGAGCGGTACGCGGCGCAGCCGCACGCCGGTCGCATCGAAGAACGCGTTCGCGACCGCCGCCGGGATCACGCGTATGCTCGGCTCGCCCGCGCCCGTCGGCGCGATCTCGGGATGGTCGATCAGCACGACTTCGATCGATTGGGGCGCGTCGGCGATGTCGAGGATCGGGTAGCTGATCCAGTCGACGCTGGTGACGCTGTTGCGGTCGAAGCGCACTTCCTCGAAGAGCGTCCGCGACAGGCCGTGCACGACGTTGCCTTCGATGGTGTAGCGCAAGCCCTCGGGATTGATGATCAGTCCGCAGTCGTGCGCGACGGTGAATTTCTTGGCGCGGATCCGCCCGGTTTTCTTCTCGACTTCAATTTCGGCAACAGCGGCGACGATGGTGCCGCCGCGCTGCGCGTAGGCGATGCCGCGGCCGGAGAGCACGTCGCCCGAACGGTCCCGCGGACCGCTGCGCGGCTGCCAGCCGGCCTTCTCAGCCGCGCCCCTGATGACGGCGGCGTCGCGCGGCGCGGTGACGTACTTCAGCCGGAACGCAACCGGGTCTTCGTTCGTCGCCGCGGCGAGCTCGTCGATGAACTGCTCGCTGCCGAAGTGGATCTCCGGCCCGACCGGGTCGCGCAGATGCGCGCTCCTCAAAGGGGAGCAGGATTCGAGCAGCGGCGCGATGGTTTCCCACGCCAGCCGCTTGTTCTCGAACCCGTAGGATTCCGCCGGCACGCCGAAGCCCTCGCTCGGTTTCGGCGGGAATCCGGTGGACATGCCGACCAGGCTATGGCTCGGATCGGACTCGTTGGTCTGGATATTGATGCGCGAGAAGCCCTTGGCGGTGAACTCGTAGCCGATCACCTTGCCCGAGGCGTCGAGCGCGGCGCGCGCGCGATGCACGCAGGCCGGACCCTTAGGGTCCCAGGCGATGCCGTCCTGCCTCATGCCTTGCACGCGCACCGGCCGGCCGGTGAGCTTGGAGAGCATCGCCGCGTCGAGCGCCGCGTCTCCGGCGTCGTTGCGGCCGTAGGAGCCGGGACCCGGAATCCAGACGACGCGCACTTTTTCCGGCGCGAGGCCGAGGAGCGTGGCGACGCCACCCTGGACGAAATGCGGCTTCTGCGAGCCGGACCACACGGTCACGCCGTCCGGGTGCACGTCGGCCAGCGCGCAGGCCGGTCCCATGCTCGCATGCGACTGGAACGGCCATTCGTATTCGGCCTCGACGACCCGCGCGGCGGTCTTGAAGGCCGCGTCCACGTCGCCTTTTTTCACCGGCTCCTCGCGTTTCACCACGGGTGCGCGCCGGATGTGATCGTGCAACTCGGCCATCGCCGGGAACGGGTCCTTCTTCGTTTCATTCCAGGACACCTTCAGCATGCGCGAGGCGCGCACGGCGTCCCACTCGCGGTCGGCCACCACCGCGACGAAATCCTTCTCGCGCACCACGCGCGCGCCTTTCACCGCCCCGATCGAACGCTCGTCGACGCCCGCCACCGTGCAGGCGGCGCGCGAGCACCGGATCACCCGGGCGTGAAGCATCTTCGGGAGAGAAACGTCGGTCACGTACTTGTCGGTGCGGTAGACCTTGCCGGCGAGGTCGCGGCGCTTGAACGATTTGCCGACGACGCGGTATTCGGACGGAGACTTCGGCGTTGCCTGGACCTTGATGTCCATGGCGTTGCCGGTCTGCTTGTTCCATTCGACCTTCGAGTTGAAGAACCTGCCGCCGATGAGGTCGGCGTAGCTCACGTTCTTCGACGGATCGGACACGGCGCTCACCAGGCCGTCGTCGACGCGAAGCTGCGCCGCCGGAATGCCGAGCTTCTGCGACGCCTGCTCGACCAGAAGGCGCCGCGCCTCGGCGGCGGCGCTGCGAAGCGGTTTCGCCCCGGAGAAAATTCCGGTGCTGCCGGAAGCGCCGCCCTGGTTGCAGGTGAGCGCGGTGTCGCCCATGACGACTTCCACCTTGTCGACGTTAACGTCGAGCTCGTCGGCGACGATCTGCGCGATCGCGATGTCCAGCGACTGGCCCATGTCCATCTTGCCGAAGAAGGCGACCGCCTTGCCGTCGGGCAGGATCGCGACCCAGGAATCGAGCTCGGTGGGCACGAGCGCCGGCTTGCCTGCGGCCACGGCTCTCTGCGCGAAGGCGTCGCCGATGAATGCCGGCCCCGAAGCGGAGATGATCAACGCGCCGGAGGCTTTCAGGAACTCGCGGCGGGAAAGCGGTAGATGCGAAACGTGAAATGCGCTCGAATTCATGATCGTTATCCTCACGCCATTTGAGCTTGAGCGCGCTTGATCGCGCGCAGGATCGACACGTGCGTCCCGCAGCGGCACTTGAGGCCGGCGAGCGCCTCGCGCAGCTCGGCGTCGCTCGCCTTGGGGTTCTTCTTGAGATAGGCGGCCGCGGTCATGATCCAGCCGTTGATGCAGTATCCGCATTGCGGCACCTGCTCTTCCACATAGGCGGCCTGCAGCGGATGCGGGTTCTTGGACGTGCCGAGCCCTTTGAGAGTGGTGACCTTCTTGCCCGCGACCGCCGAGAGCGGCATCACGCAGGAGCGGATCGGTTCGCCTTCCAGATGCACGGTGCACGCGCCGCATTGCGCGAGCCCGCAGCCGAAGTGCGGATTGCTCATCTCCAGATCGTTGCGCAGGGCGTAGAGGAGCGGCATGTTCGGGTCGGCGTTGACCGTCACCGCCTTGCCGTCGACGGCGAATTTGATCCTTGCCATGAAGCCTCCTTTGATTGTGCGGCCGCGCGGGAACCGGCCGGTCGATGTTGTGAAGCTAGTGTAGTCCTCGGGAAATGCCGGCGCAACGCGATTGCCGCCCGCGCCGCGGTGATACGATACCGCGCTGATTGGCGATGAGGAGTAGAAGCGGGTGACGTTTCAACTCTTTTGCCCGAAAACGTGGTGCCGCGGCCTCGTTGCTGCGCTGCTCATTTCGTCGTGGGCCGCGAATGCGGCGGCCGAGGTCGCTCTGCAGGAAACGCGCGTTCCCGGGACGCAAGCCCATCGAATCGACGATCCCGTGTTCGGCGGGCGCATGGTCGTCTACGAGGCGGGACGCGGCAACGTACGCGAGATCGTGCTGGTGCACGGCATCGGCGAGGAGGCGGCGCGCGACTTCCGCGATCACATCGCGTGGCTGCAGCGCTCCTTTCACGTCGTTGCGGTGGATCTGCCCGGATTCGGACAGTCCGACAAGGCCAACGTCCTCTATTCGCCGGCCAACTACGCACGCGTCCTCAAGCACGTTGCCGGCCGTTTCCTGCATGGCCCTTTCGTGCTCGTCGGGCATTCGATGGGCGCGGTGGTGTCCCTGCGCTACGCCGCCACTTTTCCGGACGACGTGGAACGGCTCGTCGTGATCGACGCGCCCGGCGTGCTCCATCGGTACTCGGTGACGAGCCAGTATCTTGCGCGCCTCGGCATGGAGTTCGTACCGCCGTTCGTCGAGCCGCTCGACTGGCTTACCAATCTTGCCCGCAAGCTCCTCACGCCGCTGGAGCGACTGCACCTCGATCCGCAAGTCATCCTCTCGAGCCCGCAACTGCGCGAGAGCCTGCTCGGCGCCGACCCCGCAGGGATCGCCGGGCTCGCAGTGGTGAGCGAGGACCTGCGAGAGGCGCTGCCCAAAATCCGCGCCGAGACCCTGATCGTCTGGGGTGCGCAGGACAAGCTTGCGCCGCTTCGCACCGGCAAGGTGCTCGAGCTGAAACTGCCGCGCGCGCGGCTCGTGGTGATCGAGCGCGCCGGGCACGAGCTGATGCTCGAAGCACCCGAGCGCTTTCGCGCCGCGCTGGAACCGTTCCTGGAACGGGGCCTGCCGCCCGCGCCGGCAGGACCCGCTGCTCCTTTGACCAAGCACGGCGAAGGAAGCTGCCGGAACGAACGCAATCGGGTATTCGAGGGCGAGTACGACAGCTTGATCCTCGAGGGCTGCCGGAACGTCCTAGTCCGCAACGCGCGGGTGCGGGAGCTGAACGTCCTCGATTCCACCGTCACCATGGACCACAGCGACATCGGTGGCGGCGAGACCGGCCTGCAGGCGTCGAGCTCCACCATCGTGATGACGGGCGGGCGGATCGAAGGGAAGGTGGCGATCGCGGCGCGAGCAAGCCGGCTCGATCTTGCCGCGGTCGAGGTGGAAGGACGAGAGGCAGCGGTGACGGCGCCCGAAAGATCCTACGTCGTGTTTTCGCTCAGCCAGGTGCGCAGTCCGATGACCCGGGGCGAGCTGCACGAGTTCTATACGGTCACCGAGAAAAACCCGCTCTAGGGGTTCTTACGCGCGACCCTGCAACGCGGCGATGCGCTCTTCGATCGGCGGATGGCTGGAGAAGATCGCCGCCCAACCCGGCGCGCCGCTGATGCCCGAGGCGGCCATCGATTGCGGCAGCGCGCCCGGCTGCATGCCGCCGAGGCGCATGAGCGCACCGACCATCGGCTGCGGCGTGCCGAGCAACTGCGCCGAACCCGCGTCGGCGCGGAACTCGCGCCTGCGCGAGAAGTACATGACGATGATCGAAGCGAGAATACCGAATACGATCTGGCTCACCATCACCGTGATGTAGTAACCCGGCCCGATGCCGCGTTCGGTGCGGAACACGGTCTTGTCCACGATGAAGCCCACGACGCGCGACAGGAAGAACACGAAGGTATTGAGCACGCCCTGGATCAGCGTGAGGGTCACCATGTCGCCGTTGGAGACGTGGGTGATCTCGTGGCCGAGCACCGCTTCGACTTCCTCCCGGCTCATGGCTTCGAGCAATCCGGTCGAAACCGCGACCAGCGCCGAATTCTTGAACGCGCCCGTGGCGAAGGCGTTCGGCGCGCCTTC
>DATDGA010000106.1:0-3052 GCA_036522335.1 Burkholderiales bacterium | reverse complement strand
CCGGCCATGGCCACGGCGCGGCCTTCGACTCGAAGCGCCTTCACGACCTTGCCTTTCTCCTGCGGCAGGACGTCGGCGCGCACCTCGCGAATTCCGAGCCGCTCCGCCACCGCTCGTGCGGTTACTTCGTTGTCGCCGGTGAGCATGACCACGCGGATACCGTCGGCCTCGAGCGCGCGCAGCGCCTCCGCGGCGGAGGCTTTGACGGGATCGGCCACACCCACGAGCCCCGAAAAACGTCCGCCGTCGACGAGGAATACGACCGTCTCGCCGTTTTTCCTCAGCGTGTCGGCGCGCTCTTTCCAGTTCTCCGGCACTTCGGCGAGGGACTGGGCGAAGCGGAAGCTTCCCAGCGCGACGCTGCGCCCTTCGAGCGCGGCCTGCACGCCCTTTCCCGCGATCGCGTCGAAATTCTCGACCGGCCGTGGCGTGATGCCCCGTTCCTTGGCGCCCGCCAGAATCGCCGCCGCGAGCGGGTGCTCGCTGCCGCGCTCCAGGCTCGCCGCGACTTGCAGCACCTGCGTTTCCGTGAAGCCTTCCGCTGCAGCGACGGAAGTGAGCTTGGGCCTGCCCTCGGTCAAGGTGCCGGTCTTGTCCACGACCAGGGTGTCGATGCGCTCCATGCGCTCGAGCGCTTCCGCGTTGCGGATGAGAACGCCGCCTTGAGCGCCGCGCCCGGTGCCGACCATGATGGAGAGCGGCGTCGCAAGGCCGAGCGCGCAGGGACAGGCGATGATGAGGACCGAAATCGCGCTCACCAGGGCGAAGGCCATCGCCGGCGGCGGCCCATAGACCGACCAGGCGAGGAAGGCGATGACCGCGATTCCGACCACGGCGGGAACGAACCAGGACGACACGAGATCGGCGAGACGCTGGATCGGCGCCCGGGTGCGCTGCGCCTCGGCGACCATCTGCACGATTTGCGCGAGCAGCGTCTCGGCGCCGACGCGCTCGGCGCGCATGACGAAGCTGCCGCTTGCGTTGATCGTGCCGCCGGTCACCTTGTCGCCGGAATTTTTTTCCACGGGTATCGGCTCGCCCGTCACCAGCGACTCGTCCACGCTCGAGTGACCTTCGAGCACTTCGCCGTCGACCGGAATCTTGTCTCCGGGACGCACGCGCAAGGCGTCGCCCGTTTTGACCTGTTCGAGCGGCACTTCTTCGTCGCCGCCGTCGGCAAGCACGCGAGACGCAGTCGCCGGCGCGAGCCTGAGCAGGGCGCGGATCGCGCCGCTCGTGTTCTCTCTCGCGCGCAACTGCAGCACCTCGCCGAGCAATACGAGCACCGAAATCACGGTGGCCGCCTCGAAGTAGAGCCCGACTTCGCCCGCGTGGCCACGGAACGCCGGCGGGAAGAATCCCGGCAGGAAGAACGCGACCACGCTGTAGGCGAACGCGACGCCCGTGCCCAGCGCGATCAGCGTATACATATTGAGGCTGCGCGATACAAGTGAATTCCACCCCCGCACGAAAAACGGCCACGCCGCCCAGAGGACGACCGGGACTGAGAAGGCGAGCTGGATCCACCCGGAGACCGTTGCGCCCGGAAGCGCGCCGTGCAGGCCGGGCAGGTGCTCGGCCATCGCCAGCGCGAACACCGGAAGCGTGAGCGCGAGACCGATCCAGAACCGGCGCGTCATGTCGACGAGCTCGGGGTTGGGTTCGTCCCCGGCGCCCGCCACGACGGGCTCGAGCGCCATGCCGCATTTCGGGCAGTTGCCCGGTCCTTGTCGCCGGATTTCCGGATGCATCGGGCAGGTGTAGATCGCGCCGGCAGGCGCGGCAGGCGCCGGCCTCTGCGTCGCCTTCGCGTACCGCCCGGGCTCCGCGGAGAATTTTTCCAGGCAGCGTTCGCTGCAGAAATACCAGGCTGAGCCGTAGAAGGAGCGCTTGTGTTTCGCTGTGGCGATGTCGACCGGCATCCCGCACACCGGATCGGTCGCGGTCCCCGAAGGGGCGGCGGCGCTCGCGCGGCCGGGGCGTTCCGAACGATCGCGGAGCAAGTGTTCGCGGCGCGGCATGTCCATCAATGTACTCTCCGACGCCTACATTAGATGGACGCCGAAGATTCAAGTTGACCTGGATCAACTTGAAACGGGTCCGGCCCCGGTTACTCCGGCCGGAACTTGGTCTCGGGCTTGACGCCTTTTTTGCGCTGCTTTTCGCTGATCTTGCCGTTCTCGACGTAGCGGCCTTCGACGGCGCGCTTCGCCGCTTCGTCCCACTGCGGCAGCCAGTCGCCGAGCGAATAGCCGAACCACGGCGACTGCGGGCGCAGCTTCGGCAGCCCGAGCTCCTCCCAGATCTTCTTCGCGCGCTCCATGTATTCCTTCTTCGGCAGCGCGAGCGGCGGCATGTCGCCCTTCATGGTGGCGTCGATGAGGAGGGTCGAATCCTCCTCGTTGCCGTGCTCGCGCTTGGGGCCGTGGCCCTGGCCGCGGTGCGGCAGCGTCTGCACGTCCTCGACCGGATTGGTGCGGTAAGCCATCGCCCAGAGCAGCGCGTCGGAGTTGTCGGCGTCGATGTCCTCGTTCACCGCGATGGTGATCTTGCCCATGTCGGCCTTGAAGAACGCCGCGCCGCGCAGCGCCCGCCACACCTCGGTGCGCGGCATGCCTTTTTCCACCGCGATCACCGTGACGCGCAGCAGGCCCGTCAGCGGCTCGTGCAGCGAAACTTTTTTCACGCCGCGGATGCCGAGCGCGTCGCGCAGGTGCGAAAGGAACAGCGGCTCGTAGGCGACGCGCTTGATGACGCTCGATTCCGAAGGCGCGACCTGGCTGATGTAGGAGGGGATGACGGGATTCCTGCGGTGCGTGATCGCTGTCACGCGCATCGGCATGTTGAATTCTTCCAGCGCGACGTGGCCATGCGACTCGCCGAAGGGCGCCACGGGCTCGCAGTATTCGGTGTCGATCAGGCCTTCGATCACGATCTCGGCCTCGGCGGGAACGAGAAGGTCGACGGTTTTCGCTTTCACGACGTTGATCGGGCTGCCTGCGAGGCCGCCCGCAACGGTGAACTCGTCGACGCCGACCGGAAGCTTCTGCGG
>DATDGA010000105.1:0-2563 GCA_036522335.1 Burkholderiales bacterium | reverse complement strand
CTACCGCTGATGTCTCTGGAATACTGGATCACCCGCTTTCGCGGGTGATGACAACTGAGTATTTGGCGGGTTGCAGCGCGCGCGACGCCAAGCCCTCTACTCCCCAATCAACTCAAGCCACTCGTGTTCGGTCAGCACGGTCACGCCATGCTTCTTGGCGTCCGCCAGCTTTGATCCGGCGCCGGGGCCTGCGATGAGATAGTCCGTCTTCTTCGACACCGAACTCGCCGCCTTGGCACCAAGACGCTCCGCATTGGCCTTTGCCTCATCGCGCGTCATCCTCTCGAGCGAGCCCGAAAAAACCACAGTCTTGCCGGAGACGGCCGAATTACTCTTTGGCTTTTCGGCATCAATGATTTCATCGAGCTCCCTGACCAGCCGTTCGACGATGCCGCGGTTGTGGCTTTCGCCGAAATAGGCGGCGACGCTCTTGATCACGGTGTCGCCGATCTGATCGAGCGCATCCATCTCGGCGATGGTCTCCTCGTCGCCTTTCGCGACCTTGAGGCCGGCGTCATGAAACGCCTTCCAGGAGCCATAGCCCCGCGCCAGCGCCAGTGCGGTGGTCTCGCCGACATGGCGCATACCCAGCGCATAGATGAAGCGTTCCAGCGATATCCTGCGCCGCTCACCGATGGCGGCAAACAGATTGCGCACCGAGGTTTCGCCATAGCCTTCGATCTCTTCGAGCTTGAGCTTGCTGTTGCGCTTCTGCAGCGTGAAGATATCCGCAGGCTCCCTCACCCATTCCTGATCGAAGAAGTACTGGAGCTGCTTCTCGCCGAGCCCGTCGATGTCGAAGGCCCGGCGAGACACGAACAGTTTCAAGTGCTCGACCTTCTGGTACGGACAGGCAAACTCGCCGCTGCAGCGGGCGCGCGAGCCCTCCTCGCCGGTGGCGGTTTCCTCGCGCACCACGTCGGTGTGCAGCGGACACGGGCATTTGTTCGGGAAATGAAACTCCTTGGCGTCCTTCGGCCGCTTGCCGATCAGGACGTCGACCACCTGCGGAATCACATCGCCGGCGCGCTGGATGACGACGGTGTCGCCGATCCTGATATCGCGCCCCTCGCGCAATTGTTCGCCGTCGCCCCCGATGCCTTTGATGTAATCTTCATTGTGCAGCGTTGCGTTTTGCACCACGACGCCGCCCACCGTGACCGGCGCAAGCCGCGCCACCGGCGTCAGCGCACCGGTGCGGCCGACCTGAATGTCGATGCCGTTGAGAACCGTGGTCGCCTGCTCCGCGGCGAATTTATGCGCGACGGCCCAGCGCGGATTGCGCGACACGAAGCCGAGCCGTTCCTGCCAGTCGAGCCGGTCGATCTTGTAAACCACGCCGTCGATGTCGTAGCCGAGCGAGGCGCGGTCTTCGCCAATCTTGCGATAGAACGCCAGCACCTCGTCGATGTCCTTGCAGAGTTTCGTCAGCGGATTGACGACAAAGCCGGCCTTGTCCATCCACGCCAGCATGCCGTGCTGGGTATCGGCCGGCAGTTCCGACATCTCGCCCCACGCATAGGCGAAGAATTTCAGCGGCCGGGAGGCGGTGATCGAGACGTCCTTCTGGCGCAAGGAGCCCGCCGCCGAATTTCTGGGGTTGGCGAACACGGTGTCGTCGGCCTCGGCCTGCTTCTTGTTCAGGATGAGAAAGTCCTGTTTCAGCATGTAGACCTCGCCGCGCACCTCGCAGGCGGCCGGAATCTTTCGCCCCTTCAGCGTGTTCGGGATATCCTTGATGGTGCGGGCGTTGCCGGTGACGTCTTCGCCGGTGGTGCCGTCGCCGCGCGTCGCCGCGCGCACCAGTTCGCCGTTCTCATAGCGCAGCGACAACGAGAGGCCGTCGATCTTCGGCTCCGCGACGATCGCTGGAATCTCATCCGCATCGAGCTTGAGAAAGCGCCGGATGCGGTCGACGAAATCCGCCACGTCCTCGTCGCTGAAGGCGTTGCCGAGCGACAGCATCGGCACCGCGTGCTGCACCTTGGCGAAGCGCCCGGACGGTTGCGCGCCGATTTTCTGCGAGGGCGACTCGCTGGTAACGAGGTCAGGAAATCTGGCTTCGATGGCATTGATGCGCTTGCGCAGCGCGTCGTAGTCGGCGTCCGAAATCTTCGGCGCATCGTCCTGATAGTAATGCCTGTCGTGGCTCTCGATTTCGAGCGCCAGCCGTTTCAGCTCCACCTTGGCCTGCGCCTTGGTGAGGGTGTCGACGGCGGGGGGAGTTTTTGTCTTTGCTGTCTTGGCCATGGTTATGGATACGATGAAGACGGTTCGGAGAAAAGGCGGCGGCGAACCCAGTGTTCCCCGGATGCTGCGCAGCGCGCCGCCCTTGCGGCGTGGTGCGCTGCTGATCCGGGGTCCACGTCGAAGAACAAATGTGGGTCCCGGCTCTGCGGAGCATCGCTTTGCGCTGCACCGCGTCCGGGACACGAGCCCGTACTTACTTCCCCACCCATTTCGGCGGGCGCTTTTCCGAAAACGCCTTCGGTCCCTCGATGTAATCCTGCGACGCGGCCATCGCCTTGACCGCGGGATATTCGCGCTGCTCGGCGAACGCCTG
>DATDGA010000104.1:0-2054 GCA_036522335.1 Burkholderiales bacterium | reverse complement strand
GAAAAATTGCCGGGCTGCCGGCGGGAACCGTCGCAGCCGAGCGCCTGCCCGACGAAGCCCCGGACCTCGTGATCGAATTCGTTCCCGAGGACGTGCGCGTGAAGCAGTCGGTATACGAGGAGATCGAGGCGGCGTATCCCGGGAATGCGGCGAACGACGCGCCGCTGATCGCGACCGGGACCTCGGGTCTCGATCTCGTCGAGCTCGCGCGGAAGATGAAGCGCCCGGAACGCTTTCTCGGCATCCACTATTTCATGCCGGCCGACGCCGCGCCGGTGGCCGAAGTGATGGCGGGCTTGGCCACGCCGCGCGCCGACGTGGACCGGGTGGCGGACGCGCTCAGGCGCACCGGCAAGGAGCCGGTGGTGCTGTACAAGCCCATCGTCGGCTTTCTCGTCAACCGCCTGCAGCACGCGATCCTGCACGAAGCCTACTACCTGATCGAGGCGGGCGTCGCCTCGGCCGAGGACATCGACCACGCCGCCCGCAGAATGCTCGCGCCGCGCATGTGCCTGAACGGCCTCATCCAGCAGAAGGACATCAGCGGGCTGAAGATCCATGCCGACGCCCAGGAGTCGATCGTGCCGAAGCTGTTCCACAATGCGACGCCCAATCCCATGCTCCAGACCATGGTCGCTCTGGGCCGCAGCGGGCTCTCCGCCGGCAAGGGCTTCTACGACTGGAGCGGCTGCGACGTCGAAGGGGTGCGCAGACAGGCCTCGAGCCAGCTCGCGAAGCTTCTTGAATTCCTGCAGAACGGCATCGGCGCCCCGGCGCCCGGAACGCAACCGAAGACCCTGCCGCATCGCTGAGTCCGAACCGCGATTCTCCGCGTTTCGAACGCCGGATAGGGAAGCGTTCGGACCTTCCTAGTACGGAAGCCCGACGTAGTTTTCGGCGAGCGAGGTCATCGCCGCACGCGAGCCGACGAGGTGCTCGAGCTCGGCGGCCTGGACTTTTTCGCCGAAGGGGCCGTGCTCCGGGAAACGGTGCAGGAGATTGGTCATCCACCACGAGAACCGCTCGGCCTGCCACACGCGCTTCAAGGCGCGCGCGGAATAGGCATCCAGTGCGGCGGTGCTGCGGGACGCGTAGAACTCGATCAAGGCCGTCGAGAGATAGTGAACGTCACTCGCCGCGAGATTCAAGCCTTTCGCCCCGGTGGGCGGCACGATGTGCGCCGCGTCTCCTGCGAGGAACAGCCGCCCGAAGCGCATCGGCTCGGCGACGAAGCTCCGGAGCGGCGCGATGCTCTTCTCGATCGACGGACCCGTGACCAGCATCTCCGCGGTCTTGATGTCGAGACGCGACCGAAGCTCGTCCCAGAAGCGCTCGTCGGGCCACTGCTCGACGTCCTCCGCGAGCGAGCACTGCACGTAGCACCGGCTGCGCGTCGGCGAGCGCATGCTGCACAGCGCGAACCCGCGCTCGTGGCTCACGTAGATCAGTTCGTCGGAAACGGGGCGCGTGTCCGAAAGCACGCCGAGCCAGCCGAACGGGTACACACGCTCGTAGAACTGGATCGCTGCGCGGGGCGCGCTCTTCCGGGAGATTCCGTGGAAACCGTCGCAACCGGCGATGAAATCGCATTCGACCTCGTGATCGCGCCCGTCGCTGTGGAAACGGACGCGGGGATGCGCCGTGTCGAAGCCGTGCAGGCTCACGTCGTCGGCTTCGAAGACGGTCTTCGCGCCCGCGGCGGCGCGCGCGTCCATCAGGTCCTTCGTGACCTCGGTCTGCCCGTAGACCACGACCTTCTTGCCCCCGGTCAGCCCGGCGAGATCGATGCGGTGGCGCGCTCCCGCGAAGAGAATGTCGAAACCCTCGTGGACCAGGCCTTCCCGGCGCAGCCGGGCGGCGACGCCGGCGCGATCGAGCATCTCGACCATGCCCTCCTCCAGCACCCCGGCGCGGATGCGGCCGAGCACGTACTCGCGGCTGCGATGCTCGATGACGACGGTGTCGATTCCGGCGAGATGCAGCAATTGTCCGAGCAGCAGCCCGGACGGACCCGAACCGATGATGGCTACCTGTACGCGCATGGTGATCGTCCT
>DATDGA010000103.1:0-2773 GCA_036522335.1 Burkholderiales bacterium | reverse complement strand
GCCGCGCCGACGCGCAGTTTTCCATGCTGGTCCTTGGCCGCGTCCGGGTGCTCGCTCGACTTGAGAATATCCTTCACGGTGATGAGGCCGCGCAGTTCAAATCCGTCACGCACTACAAGGACCCGCTCGAGCCTGTGCTTGTGCAGGAGCGCGCGGGCTTCTTCGGGACTCGCGCCCTCCTTGACGTACACCAGGCGGTCGCGCGGAGTCATGATGGCGCGCACCGGCTGGTCGAGGTTGGTCTCGAAACGGTAGTCGCGGTTGGTGACCATGCCGACCACCTTGCCCTTTTCCACAACGGGGAACCCCGACACCCGGTACTGCTGCGTGAGCGCGAGCAGCTCGCGCACGGAAATGTCCGGCGACACGGTGACCGGATCGCGCAGCACACCCGATTCGTAACGCTTGACCTTGGCGACTTCCGCCGCCTGCTTCTTGGGCGGAAGATTCTTGTGGACGATGCCGATGCCGCCTTCCTGCGCGATGGCGATCGCGAGCCGCGACTCGGTGACGGTATCCATCGCCGCCGAGACGAGGGGAATGTTGAGGTGGATGTTGCGGGTCAGCCGGGTCTTCAGGCTGACATCGCGAGGCAGGACGCTGGAGTGGGCGGGAACGAGGAGGACGTCGTCAAAGGTAAGAGCCTTCTGGACCGGACGCATTGCCACACCCAAAAGGCGGATTATACGCCGGTCGTATCTCTCGGTAAATTCCGCGGCTTTCCGTGCACCGCTCGATTGACTGACGCGTTAAAACTCGCTATGGTGCGCCTCACCCGCTGAGGGGAAATCCGCCATGATTCGAACCGCGCTGTTTGCCGTTGCATTCCTCGTCGCATCGGGCGCGCAGGGGCAAGTCCACAAGTGCGTCGACGCGGCAGGCAAAATCACCTATACGCAAGATCCCTGTCCGGCGAACACGAAGCCGGAATCGATGTCGCGCAGAGTCATTTCAGCTCCCGCCGCGGCGCCCGCAGCCTCTGAGGCCGCCCCCGCGGACAAGGCCGGAAAAGGTGATGCCGCGAAGAAAGCCGGCCCCAAGACGCCGGCGGAGCAGGAACAGGACTTTCGCAAGCGCCAGCAGGATCAGGCAAAAGCCGCGAAGGAGTCCGAACAGAAATTGGCGGAAGCACAGCGCAAGGAGGAAAACTGCCGCAACGCAAGGGGGCGCCTCGCGCAATACGAGATCGGCGGACGCATCACCAACGTCGACGCGCAAGGTGAGCGCTACTACGTGGGCGACGCGCAGATCGAGCAGGAAAAATCCCGGGCGCGCGCCGAGATGGCCCAATTCTGCAAATGAGCCTCAGCCCTTCGCGCGCTTCGCTGCAGCGCGTGTCCGCCTGACTTCCTTCGGGTCGACCTGCAGCGGCCGGTAGATTTCGACGCGGTCGCGATCGCGCAGAATCGCATCGGCCGCGGCCGGTTTCCCGTAGATTCCTGCGCGCGTCGAATCGATTTCCGGAAATTCCTCGGCCAGGCCGCTCTCCCGGATCGCATCCGCCAGCGTGCTTCCCTCGGGAAGCACGATCCTGCGCATCACCTGCCGTCGAGGCAGAGCGTATACGACATCGACGACGATTGCGCTCATGAGCTTCCGAACCGCGTGTCCGCGCGGCGTACAAACGCATCCACGAAACTGTCTGCGATGTGGTGGAACACCGGTCCGACCGCCTTCGCGAGCAATATGCTCTCAAATTCGTAGCGCAAGCTCAATTCCACCCTGCAGCCCTTCTCCGAGAGCCGGGTAAACAGCCAGCGCCCTTCCAGACTGCTGAACGGTCCCGACACCAGCTTCATGTCGATGCGCGTGCCGCGCTGATTGAGATTTTCAGTGGTGAACTGTTGTTTGAGGCCGCGGAAGTTGATGTGCAGAGCCGCAACCGTCCGGTCAGACTCATTCACCGAAACGACCGCGCGCTCGCACCAGGGCAGGAACTGCGGATAGGATTCGACGTCCGCCACGAGCGAATACATATCCTGAGCGCTGTGGCCCACCAACGCAGAGCGGTCTATGACGATCATCGTTGTAAAATCGGAGAATCATATAAGGAAATCCGGCTCCCGTGACGATCGTCGAAAACCGCAAAGCATCGCACGAGTACTTCATCGAGGAGCGCTACGAAGCGGGGATTGTCCTCGAAGGGTGGGAGGTCAAGGCCATCCGCGCGGGGCGCGCGCAACTGAAGGAAGCCTACGTGATGGTGCGCAACGAGGAAATCCTCCTGATCGGCGCGCACATCAGCCCGCTCACCGCCGCATCCACCCACGTCCAGGCCGACCCGGTGCGTACGCGCAAACTCCTGCTTCACGCGGAGGAAATACGCCGTCTCATCGGCAAAGTCGATCGCGCCGGCTACACGCTGGTGCCGCTCGATCTGCACTACGTCCGCGGGCGCGTCAAGATCAACATCGGTCTTGCGAAAGGGAAGAAGCAGTACGACAAGCGTGCCGCCGAAAAAGAAAAGGACTGGAAGCGCGAGCAGCAGCGCTTGCTGCGTTCGCGGTAACTAGTCGGCGCTGCACAACAGCCGGCGCCCGCCGTATTAGCTCGCCGTCACCTTCGCTTTGGCCGACGTGTCGGCTTCGCGTGACAGCTGCAGCCAGGTGTCCACCACCGTGTCGGGATTGAGCGAAAGGCTCTCGATGCCTTCCTGAACCAGCCACCGGGCGAAGTCGAGATGGTCGGAGGGCCCCTGCCCGCAGATTCCGACGTATTTTCCGGCCTTCCGGCAGGCCTGGATCGCCTGCCGCAGCATGGCCTTCACCGCCGG
>DATDGA010000102.1:0-2886 GCA_036522335.1 Burkholderiales bacterium | reverse complement strand
GAAGGCCAAGCTGGACTCCGACGCGCTCTATTCGTCGCCGGTCGAGCGCAACGGCGCGACGCGCCGCAACGAGGACGGCTCGGCGATGCTGCCGGCGTTCAAGGACGGCCAGGAAGCGATCATTGCGTACGAGCACCGCCTGATCGGTCTGCACGAGTGGATCGAAGTGCGCATCAAGGGCACGCGCGTGAAGACCACGGTCGGACGCATCGTGCTCAACGAAGCGTTCCCGGCGGAGTGGGACTACCCGTACCTCAACATCACGCTCGACAAGAGCGCGCTCAAGAAGCTCATCACCGAGTGCTATCGCAAGTACGGCAACGCCGCCACGGCGGAGTTCCTCGACGCGGTCAAGGCGCTGGGCTTCCGGTTCGCGACGCAGTCGGGGACGACGGTGTCGATCAGCGACATCATCGTGCCGCAGGCGAAGCACGAGCTGCTCGACAAGGCGCAGGCCTCGGTCGACGAGCTGCACTCGCTGTTCAACGACGGGTTCATCTCCGACGACGAGCGCTACAACAAGACGATCGAGATCTGGTCGAAGGCCGGCGAGGACGTCACCGGCGCGATGCAGGCCGCCCAGAACCCGCTCAACCCGGTGTTCATGATGGCGACCTCCGGCGCGCGCGGATCGATCGCGCAGGTGAAGCAGCTGGGCGGTATGCGCGGGCTCATGTCCGACCCGTCGGGCCGCATTCTGGAGATCCCGGTCAAGGCGTCGCTCAAAGAGGGCCTCACGGTTCTCGAATACTTCATCTCGACCCACGGCGCGCGCAAGGGTCTCGCCGACACCGCGCTGCGCACGGCGGACTCGGGCTATCTCACGCGCCGGCTCGTCGACGTCGCGCAGGACGTGATCATCCGCGAGGAAGATTGCCGCACGAGCAACGGCATCCTCGTCTCCGACATCCAAGTCGGCAAAGAGACGATCGAGCCGATCTACGACCGCATCATCGGCCGCCGTGCGGCCGAGGACATCAAGCAGCCGGAGCATCCGCGTGCGGAGAAGCTCATCAAGCGCGATGAAGAGATCGACGAGGAGAAGGCCAAGGCGATCCTCGCGGCCGGCGTCAAGACGGTCAAGATCCGCTCGGTGCTCGCGTGCCAAGCGAAGTACGGCGTGTGCGCGATGTGCTACGGCCGCAACCTCGCGACCGGCCTCAAAGTCGACATCGGCGAAGCGGTCGGCATCATCGCGGCACAGTCGATCGGTGAACCGGGCACGCAGCTCACGCTGCGCACGTTCCACACGGGCGGCGTCGCGCAAGAAGACATCATCACCGGTCTCCCGCGTGTCGAAGAAATCTTCGAAGCGCGCAAGCCCAAGGGCGAAGCGCCTGTCGTCGAGGTCGCCGGCACGATCAAGTTCGGTGAGGAGAAGGGCAAGCGCGTCGTGTTCGTGATCGATGCCGAAGGCGCCGAGCACGAAGTGGACGTCCCGGCCAACACGCACCTCAACGTGGTCGAAGGGCAAGAAGTCAAAGCCGGTCAGCCGGTGACGGAAGGCTCGCTCAACCCGCACGACATCCTGCGGATCAGCGGCGAGACCGCGCTGCAGAACTACCTCGTGCAGGAAGTGCAGAAGGTCTACCGCTCGCAGGGCGTCGACATCAACGACAAGCACATCGAAGTGATCTGCCGCTCGATGCTGCGCAAGGTGAAGATCGTCGACGGCGGCGACACGCGCATGCTCCCGGGCCAGCTCATCGAAGCCTCGGTGTTCGCGGAAGAGAACGAGAAGATCAAGGCCGAGGGCGGTAAGTTCGCGGAGGGCAGCCCGGTGCTGCTCGGCGTGACGAAAGCCTCGCTCGCGACCGAATCGTTCTTGTCGGCGGCGTCGTTCCAAGAGACCACGCGCGTCCTCACCGACGCCGCGATCAAGGGCAAGCACGACCCGCTGCTCGGCCTCAAGGAAAACGTCATCATCGGCAAGCTCATCCCGGCGGGTACGGGGATGTCGCGGTACCGCAATCTTACGATCCAGCCGGAAGGCCAGGATCTGGACGACGAGGGCCGCCCGAAGAACGTGTTCCTGGACTTCAACCCCAACGGCGGCGACGACGGACTGTCAGCGTACAGCGACGTCGTCGCACCGAACGGTCAGGAGATGAATCCGAAGGTGCTCGGCCCGTACGAGCGCCAGCGGATGGCGGACAACGCGGTGCAATACGAAGGCGAGTACGAAGAAGCCGCCCCAGTAGGCGCACCGGGAGTGCGCACGCAGTACAAGCCGAAGGGCATCAACCCGGAAGACTTGTAGTCGCGGAGCGAGCGAGAAACAGAAAGGGTCGGGCTAACGCCCGGCCCTTTCTTGATTACCTGGGCGGGGCGAGGAGAGGACTTTCCGAAAGCGTGGTGGCAAGCGGTCGTAAACTGACGCTATCGAGGAGGCCGATTTTGATACGACGTGGGGATTTTGTGAGAGGCGCCGGCCTTCTGGCAGCCGGGTCGCTCTGCGGCTCGCCGATGCGGGTCGAGGCCATACCCACGATCTACAACGGCGCAAAAGCGCCCGGTGCCGCTGAACTCATGATTCCGCATCCCGCGCCGCCTCCCGTGCCGTTCGATTCAAACCATAACTACGTCATGTATGGCGGCGGCGTGCCGATCTTCGGCGTCGTGATCACGATCGACATCAAAGAAGACCTTGTTGCACACGATGGCATGAGCATGCAGTTGAACTGCGTTTCGGGGCCGGCGAACGCGAACTGCATCTGGCAACAGTACGTAACCGGCCTGGACCCGCGCGCAAAGTCGCCGAATTTGCGCGTCGGCTCTTCGATCGAAAACTTTCCCTCGTCGGCGTACCGCGTGCAGCAGAACGCGGACATCGGTCTTCACGTTACCAAGGACGCTAAGGGACTTCACGGGGACCTGTTCAACGAA
>DATDGA010000101.1:0-2170 GCA_036522335.1 Burkholderiales bacterium | reverse complement strand
ACGAGAACCGGCCAATATGAGCTTCCATGGTTGAGGCTCCGGAGAAACCCGTGGGTTCGATCCCGCGACTCGCCCGATCCCGGTTCCCCAGTCTCCCGTATTGAAGCAACATGCGTCTCGCGGAAATCCGAAACACGCAGCGGGATCTGCACTACTTCCAGCTGCGCCTGGGCGTCGCGGGAGTGGTGGTGCTTTGCGCGTTTACCATTCTGTTCGCGCGCTTCTTCTACCTGCAAGTCATCCAGCACCAGTACTACGACACCAAAGCCGAGGACAACCGCATTTCGATCCTGCCGCTGCAACCCAACCGCGGGCTGATCTTCGACCGCAACGGCGTGGTGCTCGCGCGCAACTACTCCGCCTACACGCTGGAACTCACGCTGAGCAAGATCGACGACCTCGAAGGCACGATCGACGCGCTTGCCGCCATCGTCGACATCCAGCCGAGGGACCGCCGGCGTTTCCAGCACCTGCGGGAGGAAAGCAAGGGGCGCGACAACCTGGCGATCCGCACCCGTCTCACCGACGAGGAGGTCGCCAAGCTCGCAGTCAATCGCTACCGCTTTCCGGGCGTCGATATCAAGGGAAGGCCGTTCCGGCAATATCCTCTGGGCGAGGTCGCTTCACACGTCGTCGGCTACCTCGGCCGAATCGACGATCGCGACGTCGATCGCATCGACGACACGGATCAATCGGCCAACTACAAGGGCACCGACCATATCGGGAAAACGGGCCTGGAGCAAAGCTACGAGCGCGAACTGCACGGCACCACCGGCTTCGAGCAGGTCGAAACCGACGCCGGCGGGCGTATCGTCCCCGGCCGCAGCGGCGCACAGCTCGCGCCGCGCACGGCGCCCGCGCCCGGAAACAACCTGTCGCTCACTCTGGACATCAAGCTTCAGGAAGCCGCCGAACGCGCCTTCGGCGACAACCGCGGCGCGCTGGTCGCGATCGAGCCCTCCACCGGCGGCATACTGGCGTTCGTATCCAAGCCCGGTTACGACCCCAACTTCTTCATCGACGGCATCGATCCGGTCAATTGGGACGCGCTCAATAATTCCCCCGACAAGCCGCTCAACAACCGCGCGCTCACCGGACTTTACCCGCCGGGGTCCACCTTCAAGCCTTACATGGCGCTCGCCGCGCTCGAGCTCGGCAAGCGAACTCCCTCGCAGACGATCTTCGATCCGGGCTACTTCATATTCGGCAACAACCGCTTTCGCGACGACAAGGCCGGCGGCCACGGCTACGTCGACATGTACAAGTCCATCGTCGAGTCCTGCGACACCTACTACTACATGCTCGCCAACGATCTCGGCATCGACGCCATGTCGCGCTTCATAGGGCAGTTCGGCTTCGGCTCACGCACGGGAGTCGATATCGAGGGCGAGGCTGCGGGAGTGCTCCCGTCCCCGGAATGGAAGGTGAAGCGATTCAGAAAGCCGGAGCAGCAGAGGTGGTACCCGGGCGAGACCATCAGCATCGGCATCGGACAGGGCTACAACTCCTACACCCCGCTGCAGCTCGCGCAAGCCGTGGCGGCGCTCGCCAACGACGGCGTGATCTACCGGCCGCATTTCGTCAACTACGTCGAGAACCCGAAGACGGGCGAACGCAGCTACGCGGAACCGCAGCCCATCAAGACCATCCCGCTGAAAGACCGGAATCTGGAACTGATCAAGCGCGCGATGGTCGGGGTCAACAAGGAAGGCACCGGTGCGCGCGCCTTCGCCGGCGCCGGATACACGAGCGCGGGCAAGACCGGCACCGCGCAGGTCATCGCACTCAAACAGAACGAGAAATACTCCGACGCGACGGTCACCGAGCGTTTGCGCGACCACGCGCTTTTCATCGCGTTCGCGCCCGTGGACAGTCCGAAGATCGCGCTCGCCGTGGTGGTCGAGAACGCCGGATTCGGAGCGCGCGCCGCGGCGCCGGTCGCGCGCAAGGTGCTCGACTACTACCTGCTCGGCAAACGCATCGACAGGCCGGCCGAACCCGCGCCCGCGCTCAAAGAGGAAGAAGGCGATGATTAGGCGCCTCCTCGAGCGGCTCACGGACAAGATCGACGGGCCGTTGTTTGTCATCGTGTGCTGCCTTCTCGCGCTCGGCCTCGCCACGCTTTACAGCGCCGCTTACCAGGCGCCCGGAAGGGTGAGCGCACAGGCGT
>DATDGA010000100.1:0-16531 GCA_036522335.1 Burkholderiales bacterium | reverse complement strand
GCGAACGCGACGGTAGTTTCGGTGAGTCCCATCTTGGCAATCCCGCTCGCGACGTAGAGGTTGAGACCTACCGGCGGGTGGATCAGCCCGACTTCCATGTTGATGGTCATGACGATGCCGAAATGGATCGGATCGACGCCGAGCTTCATCGCCACCGGAAAAAGGATGGGCGCGAGCAGGAGCACGATCGACGACGGCTCCATGAAGTTGCCCGCGATCAGCAGCAGGATATTGACCCCGAGCAGGAACATCCAGACGGACAGATGCTTGTCGATGATCCACTGCGCCATCGCCTGAGGGATGTTTTCCGAGGTGAGCAGGAAGGAAAACAGGATGGCGTTGGTGATGATGTAGAGCAGCATCGCGCTCATATTGGCCGAAGCCAGCAGGACCTTGGGTACCTCGGAAAGCTTCAGGTCCTTGTAGACGAACACGGCGATGAAAAATGCGTAGACCGCGCTCACCGCCGCGGCCTCGGTCGGCGTGAACACGCCGCCGTAAATGCCGCCGATCACCACCACGATCAGCAGCAAGCCCCAGATCGCGTCCCAGAACGACGTCCAGATTTCTTTCAGACTGGCGCGCTGCATGCGCGGATAGTCGTTGCGCCGGGCGATGACCCAGGTGATGCCCATGAGGAGCGCGGCGAGCAGGATGCCCGGCACGATGCCGGCGATGAAGAGCTTCCCGACGCTGGTGTTGGTGGAGACCGAGTAGATCACCATCACGATCGAGGGCGGAATCAGTATGCCGAGCGCGCCGGCGGTGCCGATCGAGCCCACGCCGAATTTGCGCGGGTAGCCCTGCTTCTCCATCGCCGGAATGAGGATGGTGCCGATCGCCACCACCGTCGCCGGGCTCGAGCCGGAGACTGCGGCGAACAGCGCGCAGGCGAACACGCCCGCCATGGCAAGGCCGCCGTGGAAGTGTCCGACCAGCGCGGTGGCGAAGCGGATCATGCGCCGCGCCACCCCGCCGTGGGTGAGGAAGGTGCCGGCGAGGATGAAAAAGGGAATCGCCATGATCGCGAACTGGTCCAGGCCGGTGAACAGCCGCTGCGACACGAGCTCGGCGGGCAGATCGGTCATGAAGAAAAGGAAGGTGAGAACGGTGAGGCCGAGCGCGATCGAGATCGGCATGCCGGTCAGCATGAGCAGGATCAGCAGGATGAAAATGATCCAGCCGTTCACGTCCGTGCCTCCGTTTGCAATCCCTCGACCTGTGCATGGCTGTGCGACGGCAGCTCGCCGGTGTGGCGGAAGCGCCATGCGACCTGCAGGAAGCGATAGCACATGAGGGAAGAGCCGAGCGGCACCGCGAGATAGACCACCCACATCGGCAGCTCGAGGTCGGGCGAGACCTGCCCGGTGCCGAACATGCGCGACACGAACAGGCCCCCGAGAACGGCGATCGCGCCGGTGAAAAATGCTCCGGCGAGCAGGTCGAAAGTGATCCAGAAGCGGCGCTTCGGCGGCGAGAGCAGCCGCACCAGAACGTCAACGCCTACGTGAATGCCGGTGCGCACCCCGTAGGCCGCGCCGAATTTCGCCATCCAGATGAAAAGGTAGATGCAGAGTTCCTGCGCCCAGGTGAGGTTGAGATGTTGCGTGTAGTTCCAGATCCAGGGGACATCGGCGGTGTAGCGATACACCACCGAGATGAAAATCACGCCCGTCGCAAGCGCCATGAAGCCTGCGACCAGCCACTCTTCGAGGTGGTCGAGGACACGGTTGAACGTGCGCATAAGAGCGCCGTTCGAGCGGATGGACCCGCGTCAGCCGCCGCGTCAGCCGGCTATTTTTTTGCCGACGATTGCGCGACTGTCTTTTCGATCGCCTGCAGCGTGTCCTTGCCGACGACGCCCTCGTACTCCTGGTAGAGAGGCAGCATGGCCTTGCGCCACACGGCCTTCTCCGCCGGCGGCAGCACGTAGACCTCGGTGGTCTTGGCCGCCTTGATCTTGGCCAGCGCGTCGTCGTTTTCCTTCTTGGCGATTTCCCAAACGTACTTCGTCGCTTCCGCCATGGCTTCGTCTAGGTTCTTGCGGATATCCCCCTGCAGGCCGTCCCAGAATTTCTTGTTGACGATCACCGCATACATCACCACGCCGTGGTCCGACATCGTCATGTATTTCTGCACCTCATGCATCTTCTGCGTGTACTTGTTCGAGGGTGTGTTCTCCTCGCCGTCGACGACGCCCTGCTGCAAAGCGGTGTAGACCTCGGAGAATGCCATCACCTGCGGAATACCGCCGAAAGCCTTGATCTCCCCTTCGATGACCTTGGAGGACTGGATGCGGATCTTCAGCCCCCTGAAATCGTCGAGCTTCTTCAGCGGTTTGTTCGCTGTGAATTCCTTGAAGCCGTTGAACCAGTAGCCGAGTCCGACGATGCCTTTCGGTTCGAGCCGCTTGAACAGTTCCTTGCCCACCGGGCCTTCGACGACGCGTTCGAGCGAGCTCTCATCGGGAAATAGGTAGGGCAGATCGAACACTTCGAACTGACGCACGCCCAGGGGCCCGAACTTCGACACCGACGGCGCAAGCATCTGCACTGCGCCCAGCTGCAGCGCCTCGAGCTCCTCGCGGTCCTTGTAGAGCTGGCTGTTGGGATAGAGCTCCACTTTCACGCGTCCCTTGGTCTTGGCTTCGGCGAGCTCCTTGAAGCGGATTGCGCCCTTGCCCTTGGGCGTGTCGTCGGTAACGACGTGGCTGAATTTGACGATGATCGGCTGCTGTGCCTGCACGGCAGTGAAGAGGACGAATGCGATGACCGCTCCAGCAAATTGCATGAGTCTCATGGTCTTTCCTCCTATTGAGCGAAAGCAGGCTCAAACTGCCTGCTCTGAAATCTCGACGAGGTTGCCGTCGGGGTCGCGCACATAGACCGAGCGGAGCGGTCCCTGAGCGCCGGTCTTCATCACCGGCCCCTCTATGATAGGCACGTTGCACGCGGTAAGGCGAGCGACCACTTCCTTGAGCGGCACCGCAGCGATGAAGCAGATGTCGAGCGTACCCGGTGCGGCGAGCGTCGCCCTGGGCTCGAACTCTTTTCCTTTTTCGTGGAGATTGATTTTCTGCCTGCCGAACTTGAGCGCCATGCGGCCTTCGCCGAAACGCTCGAACTTCATCCCGAGTATCCGCGTGTAGAAATCGATGCACTGCTCGGTGCGGGCCGTGGTGAGGACGATATGGTCTAGACGATCGATCACGGCGATTGCTCCAACGCAAGACGGGGCAGCGGGCCTGCCCGTCTGCGGCTAGGCGCGCGGGCTCATTTGACGGCGCCGACCATGTAGTCCACCGCCGCCTTTACTTTTTCTTGCCGTCTGCCTTGCCGGCCGCGCCCTGCACTTCGGTCGCCGGCTCTTTGAATTTCGCGCCTGCCGCGTTCGCCATGAATACCACGGCGCGCTCCACCTCGACGTCGGAGAGGTCCGATGCGCCGCCGCGGGGAGGCATCGCGCCCTGGCCTTTCACGACCGCCTGAACGAGTTTTTTCTGGCCTTCGCTCAAGCGCCGCGCCCAATCGCGCCGGTCGCCGAATCTCGGCGCCTTTGCGACTCCGGTCGCATGGCAGGCCGTGCAGACGGATCTGTATATTTCTTCCCCGGACTTGACGGTCTTGCCGCCCGGCCTTGTGGTACCCATGTTGCTTTCGGCAACCGGCTTGATTCGCTTCCCGATTTCCTCCGGCGACATCGCCGGGCTGTCCTTGTCGAAGATCCGGCCGCTCGAGGCGAGTTTTGCAAGCATGATGATGATGATGATCGGGACGACGAACGAGAGCACCAATACGGTGACGAGCTGCTTGGGAGTCTTGATCGGGGATTCGTGCGCGTTTCCGCTCATTTTTTCAAGCCTCGGGCGGGCGTAGAAGAGCGCCGCATTATATCGCCTCAAGGGGCCGCCGTCAGAGGGTGGTCGACCGCGGCTGGAGCAAGGACGCTTCCGTTTCCCGCGCCCGCACCGAGGCGGGGCGACTTAAGATGGCGCGAGGCAAACTTGCCGCCGTTTTCTCGAAGACCGATAATCCGGAACTGGACAGAGACACCCTGGTGCTCTGTGCCCGCACCGCCCTCCCCATGATCGATCCCCTCGTCCTCGAAGAACTGATCGACTCTGCGCTCGCCGAGGATATCGGATTTTGCGATCTCACTTCGGAGCTGGTGATACCGGAGAACGCGCGCGCCGAGCTCGCTCTCAACGCGCGCCAGGATTTGGTCGTGGCCGGAATCGATGTCGCCGCGCGGGTTTTCCGCCGTCGCGTGCCGGAGTGCCGCGTCGAGCTGCGTGTGAAGGACGGCGATCGCGTCAAGGCCGCCACGGCGATGGGACGGGTGGAAGGCGCGGCTCGGGGGCTGCTCGCGGCCGAGCGCACTGCGCTGAATTTCCTTCAGCACCTCTCGGGGGTCGCGACTCTCACGGCGCAGTACGCCGAGCGCATCGCGGGCACGCGCGCAGTGCTGATCGACACACGCAAGACGATTCCAGGCCTGCGCGCGCTGGAGAAGCACGCGGCACAGCTCGGCGGGGCGCGCAACCACCGCCTGCGTCTGGACGACGGCGTGCTGATCAAGGACAACCACATCAGCGTGTGCGGCTCGATCGCCGTTGCCGTTCGGCGCGCCCGTTCGGGCACTCCCGTCCTGACGAAGATCGAAGTCGAATGCGACACCCTCGATCAGGTGAAGGAAGCGCTCCAGGCCGGAGCCGACATGATTCTGCTCGACAACATGAGTCCCGACGATCTGCGCAAAGCGGTCTCGCTTTCGGGCGGCCGGGTCCCGCTCGAAGCCTCGGGCGGCGTGCAGCTCGAAACGATCCGCGCCATTGCGGAAACCGGCGTCGATTTCATATCGGTCGGCCGCATCACGCAATCCGCGCCCGCCGTGGACATCGGCCTGGACGCCGTGATCCGGGTCTAGCGTGGCCGGGCATTCGGTCTGCCTCTTCTGCTCGGCGCTCGAGGATCTGCCGGCTGCAGCGCGCGAGCTCGCCGAGGAATTCGGCGCCGCGTGCGCGGCACGGGGCTTTCGCCTCGTCTACGGCGGAAGCGGCCGGGGGCTGATGGGTATCGCCGCGCGTGCGGCCGCCGCCGCGGGCGGCGAAGTGCTCGGCATCATGCCCCGCCATCTCATCCGCCCGGAGCGCGCCGCTGCCGATCTGGGTACGCTGAAAATCGTGGAGACGCTCGCCGAGCGGAAGCAATTGATGACGGATTCCGCAGACCTCTTCGTTGCGCTGCCCGGCGGTATCGGCACGCTCGACGAACTGCTGGAAATGCTCACGATGAACGACCTCGGGCTGCAGGACAAGCCGGTGATCCTGTGCGCGAGCGACGGCTTCTGGCAGCCCTTCATGGTGATGATCGAACGCTTCCGCGCGTACGGCGTCCTTCGCCCGAGCGTCGAGCGCAGGCTGCGCGCCACCTCGTCGGTCGGCGAGGCGATGCGCGTCATCGAAGACCATTTGTCGTCCGTTGCCCGACCGGGGCCGGCCGCCGCATCGGGCAGTGTATAATTTTCTTCCCCGCGCCCGTAGCTCAGGGGATAGAGTGATGGCCTCCGAAGCCATAGGTCGCGCGTTCGATTCGCGCCGGGCGCGCCACCCCTGCTTCATTCGCCTGCGAGCGGAGATCCCGATGCGAACCTCGGTCTTTCTTGCGGTCCCGCTGCTCCTGTTCAGCGTCGGTGTTCTCGCCGGCGGCTCGAATTACGGTGTCGTTCCCGGAACAAAGCAGCTCGCCGGCAAAATCTCCGAATGGCCGGTGCCGACTCCGAAATTCGCCCGCGATCCGGCGCCGGGATCGGACGGCAACATCTACATCACCGAGATGTTCGCCGACCGGATTGCGCGCTTCGAGGTGAAGACGCAGAAGTTCAAGGAGTGGGACCTTCCGCCGGGCGCCCACCCGCACGGCCTGCTGGTCGACGGGGAGGGCAAGGTCTGGTACACGGGAAACGGCAACGGCACCATCGGCGAGCTCGATACGGCGAGCGGGAAAGTCATCGAGCACAAGACGCCTTCCGGAGGCAGTCCGCATACGCTGGTCATCGATGAGTCCGGCGCTATCTGGTTTACGAACCAATCCGGCTCCGTCGGCAGACTGGAACGAGCGAGCGGAAAGATCACCGAATACAAGATGTCGGGCGGTCCTTACGGTCTTGCGCTCGACCGGCGCGGCAACGTCTGGGTATGCCGGATGGGCGCGGACAAGATGGGGATCATCGATTCGAAGACCGGGAAGATCTCGGAGCTGTACATGGGCCCGGGATCGCAGCCGCGGCGCGTCGCCGCCGCACCCGACGGCACGCTCTGGGTGACGCTCTACGGCAACGGAAAACTCGCGCACGTCGACCCGACGGCGGCCAAGGTCGTCAAGGAATACGAAATGCCGGCGGGAGAGAACGGCGGACCCTACGCCGTCACCGTCGACGGCGCCGGGCACGTGTTCGCGAGCGAGATCCGGAAGGATACCGTCGCGATGCTCGACCCGAAGACCGAACAATTCCAGGTATACCTGCTGCCTTCGAAGAACGTCGGCATCCGCAAGGCGATCGTCGATGCGCAAGGACGCCTCTGGTACATGGGGTCGCACAGCGGACGGCTGGGCGTGATCGAATGAGAGACTGTTTGAGAAAGATCAATAACACCTGGGAAACGGAGGTGTAAGAGAAAGAACATGGGCCTGGGTTTCGCGACGGGCTCTTTGAGAGAGGGAAATCGATATGCAAATGCAGAAATTGCTGGTACTGGCCGCCCTCACCGTGACGGCGGGCGCCAACGCACAGAACTACCCGACCAAACCGATCTATCTGTACATACCGTTTGCAGCCGGAGGACCGACCGACACTCTAGGGCGCAATCTCGCGCTGGCGATGGGCAAGCCGCTCAAGCAACAGCTGATCGTGGAGAACGTCGTCGGCGCAGGCGGCACCATCGCCGTCGCTCGCACGGCCAAGGCCTCGCCGGACGGGTACACGGTGTTGCTGCATCACATCGGGATGTCGACCGCGCCCGCGCTCTACCGGACGCTCAGCTTCGATCCGCTCAAGGACTTCGAGTACATCGGCGAGGTCGCCGATGTGCCGATGACCCTCATCGCGCGCGCCAACTTCCCGGCTGCGAACCTCAAGGAGTTCCTGACCTACGCCAAGGCGAACAAGGACAAGATCACCTACGCCAACGCCGGACTGGGCGCCGCCTCTCACCTGTGCGGGCTCCTGTTCATGAGCGCGATCGAGACCGATTTCACCACTGTTCCCTACAAGGGCACGGCGCCCGCGATGAACGATCTGCTGGGGGGGCAAGTCGATTTCATGTGCGACCAGACCACCAACACCACCGGCCAGATCCAGGGCGGCAAGGTGAAAGTCTACGGCGTCACCAGCAGGAAACGCGTGCCTTCGCTGCCTGACATTCCCACGCTCGCCGAGCAGGGGATCAAGGGCTTCGAGGTCGTGGTCTGGCACGGCTTGTACGTGCCCAAGGGCACGCCGAGACCCGTGCTGGACCGCCTCAACGCGGCGTTGCAGGAAGCGATCAAGGACACGGACTTCAAGGCGAACCTCGCCAAGCTCGGCGCAGAGCCCGTGAGCGCCGAACGCGCGAAGCCCGAAGCCCTGCAAAAATTCCTCCAATCGGAAATCGCGAAGTGGGGCCCGATCATCAAGAAAGCCGGGCAGTATGCCGATTGAAGCGAGACACACCCAAACAAAAAGGCCCGCTCATGCGGGCCTTTTCTTTTTTAAGCTTGCGCGGTCACGCAACCCCATTCTTCTTGAACCACGCGAGCATGCGCTTCCAACCGTCGTCGGCCGCTTCCTTGCGATAGCTCGGCCGGTAGTCGGCGTGGAAGGCGTGAGGCATGCCCTCGTACACGTGGATCATCGATTGCTTGTCCTTGCCGAACGCCACCAGCGCGGCGCGCAGGCGCTCGACCGCATCGAGCGGGATGCCCTGATCGGCGCCGCCGTAAAGTCCCAGCACCGGCGCGTTCAGCTTGTCTGCGACGTCGATCGGCGTGAGCGCCTGCGCCGGCGGGCTCGGATTGAGTCCGCCATACCAGGACACGCCTGCCTTGATCTTGTTGCTGTGCGCGGTATACATCCATACGGTCCGCCCGCCGCGGCACATCCCGGTGATGCCGAGCTTCTTCGTGTTGGCCTTGGGCTGATTTTCGACAAAAGCGACGAGCGCGTCCAGATCCGACAGCATCTGATCGTCGGCGAGGGTGTTGGCTTTGGCGATCACTTCCTTGATATCGGAAATTTTTGAGAGGTCGCCGATGCGGAAGAAAGGATCTAGGGTGATGGCGTAGTAGCCGGCCTTGGCAAGGCGCCGGCAGATGTCTCTCTGGTATTCGTGCAGGCCGAACACTTCCGGGATCACGATGACCGTAGCGTACTTGCCGGCCTTCTTGGGCGCGGCGAAGTAGACCGGCAGGTTGCCGCCGGAAACCGGGACCAGGGCGGCACCCACGTCCAGGCCGTCGGCGGGCGTGATGATGGCAGTCTGCGCCGCGACCGGTCCGGCTGCGAGGGCGAAGCCCGAGGCGAGGCTGGATGCGATGAAGCTGCGCCGCGAGAACGGAACCTTGGGCAAGAGGCTTTCAAGATGCGGATCGTCGAACTTGGCTCGGTCGTTCATTGTTCCTCCTTTGAAGGTGCGGGGGTTTGAGAAAACGCGGACGCAAACGGATATTCTCCGACGTTCATTCGGCCGTGGCTAGCCCCTCGCGCGGTGCGGCATCAGCGGCGGCGCGAGAACGCGCGCATCAGCCAGAGCGCGAAGGCCGCCAGCATAGCGGCTGAAATGATCAGCCCGTAGCGCCTCATCTTCTTCTTCCTGCGCGCGGTTTCGGCGCGCTCCTCGGCCATGAGTTGCGCCAGCCGCTCGGCGGCGTTTGGCTTACCCTGCGTCCGGGCTTGAGGCGCTTCGCGAAGGGCGGCGGGCGGGATCGCCGGAGCTCCTGCCTTGCGTGCTTCGGCCTCGCGGCGCGCCTGAGCAACGAGCGCGGCTTCCCGGGCTGAGAGCTTGTCCTTTTCCATGGTTACATCAGGATGATATCGAACTGTTCCTGGTTGTAACTGGTCTCCACCTGCATCGACACGGGCTTGGCGATGAAGTCCCCGAGCATCGCCAGCGACTGCGACTCTTCGTCGAGGAAGAGATCGATCACCGCCTGGGAGGCGAGGATGCGGTACTCGCGCGCGTTGAACTGGCGTGCCTCGCGCAGAATCTCGCGCAGGACTTCGTAACAGACGGTCTGCGCTGTCTTCACCACGCCGCGCCCGCCGCAGGTCGTGCAGGGCTCGCATAGGACGTGTTCGAGCGATTCCCGCGTGCGCTTGCGGGTCATCTCGACCAGGCCCAGTCCGCTGAAGCCGTTCACCGTGATCCGGGTCCGGTCGCGCGCGAGCGCCTTGTTCAGCTCGGCGAGGACCGCGGACCGGTGCTCCGCGTTTTCCATGTCGATGAAGTCGATGATGATGATGCCGCCGAGATTTCTCAGGCGCAGCTGGCGCGCGATCACCTGCGCGGCTTCGAGGTTGGTCTTGAAGATCGTGTCGTCGAAGCTGCGGGTGCCGACGTAGCCGCCGGTGTTGACGTCGATGGTCGTCATCGCCTCGGTCTGGTCGAGGATGAGGTAGCCGCCGCTCTTCAATTCCACCCGCCGCGCCAGCGCACGTTCGATCTCGTCCTCGACGTTGTGAAGATCGAAAAGCGGCCGCTCGCCGGTGTAGTGCTCGAGTTTCGCGAGCACCTTGGGCATGTACTCGGCGGCGAACTCCTGGAGCTTCTGGAAATTCTCGCGCGAGTCGATGACGATGCGGCCGGTGGTCTCGCCGGCGATATCGCGCAGCACGCGCTGTGCGAGCGACAGATCCTGGTAGAGCAGCGTCGGCGCGGGGGAGGTAAACGCGCGGCCCCGGATGCCGTGCCAGAGTTTTCTGAGGTACTCGACGTCGCCGCGCAGCTCGTCTTCGGTGGCGGTTTCCGCCACGGTGCGAATGATGAATCCCCCGGTCTCATCGGCGGGCAGCAGATGCTGCAGCTTGTCGCGAAGGAGCTGCCGCTCGGTCTCGTCCTCGATCCGCTGCGAGATGCCGATGTGCGGGTCCTGCGGGAGATAGACCACCATTCGTCCGGCGATCGAGATCTGGGTCGAAAGGCGCGCGCCCTTGGTGCCGATGGGGTCCTTGATGACCTGAACGAGCCGCGACTGACCTTCCGACAGGATGCGTTCTATCGGCTTCGCTTGGGCGTCGCTCAGTTGCGTATGTTGGCGCTCTTCCCAGATGTCGGCGACGTGAAGGAACGCCGCACGCTCCAGGCCGATTTCGACAAACGCCGACTGCATGCCGGGCAGCACCCGCGCCACCCGCCCCACGCAGATATTGCCGACCAGTCCCCGGCTCGCCGAGCGCTCGACATGCAGCTCCTGCGGAACGCCGGCCTGCATCACGGCGACGCGAGTTTCCTGCGGCGTGCAGTTGATCAGGATGTCCTCAGTCATGGCCTATCTTGCTTTGAGTTTCTCGATCAATCGCGCAGTCTCGTACAGCGGCAGCCCCATGATCCCGGAATAACTGCCGCGCAACTCGGTGATGAAGGCCGCCGCGCGCCCCTGGATCGCGTACGCGCCTGCCTTGTCGCCCGGCTCGCCGGTGTCGACGTAGGCTTGGAGGTCCGCATCCGAGATTTCGCAGAAGCGCACCCGGCTCTCGCTCACCACAAGTTCGACCCGCGTCTCGAATCTTAGCGCGACGGCCGTGAGCACACGGTGCTCGCGGCCGGACAGAAGGCGCAGCATCCGCACGGCATCCGCGCGGTCGGCGGGTTTGCCCAGAATGACTTCGTCGACGCACACGACGGTGTCGGCGCCCAGCACCGGGAACCTGCGCAGCCGGCGCTGAACGACCCGGTCCCAGCCCACGTCCGCTTTGGCGCGGCAGACGCGGCGGACGTAGTCGTCGGGCAGCTCGCCCGTCAACTGCGACTCGTCTACGTCGGGCCCGCGCGCCGGATGCTCGCGCAGCACCAGCACTTCGAACGCCACGCCGATCTGCTTCAGCAACTCGCGCCGCCGCGGGCTGCGCGAGGCGAGATAGATTCCGGTCTTCGCGGGGTTCTTCATCATTCGCGGTGGTACGGATGGCGGTGCAGGATGGAACTCGCGCGATAGAGTTGTTCGGCGAGCAGCACGCGCGCAAGGCCGTGCGGCAGCGTCATGGCCGAGAGCCGCATGAGCGGCTCGGCACCGTCCTTCAGCTCGGGCGCAAGGCCGTCCGCACCGCCGATGACAAAAGCGACATCGCGCCCGTCCTCGCGACACGCGGCCAGCCAGCGCGCAAGTTCGGCCGTCGTATATTCACGCCCGCGCTCGTCGAGCGCGACGCGCGACGCTCCGCGAGGCAGCGCGCGCGCAATGCGCCCGGCTTCCGTCTCGAGCAGTTGCGCCGTCGATTTGCCGCTCGTCCGGGGCTCGGGGCGGACTTCGGCGAGCTCGATCCGAAGGCCGCGAGGCATGCGCTTTGCGTACTCCTCGAAACCTTCGTTCACCCAGCGCGGCATCTTGTTTCCTACGGCTATCACAAGCAGTTTCATGGCGCAGGCCAAATATTACCGTGTGATCCCCGCACACGTGGGTGCGGCTGAGCTTACTTCCTGGCTTTTGCGGTGCGCTTGGCGCGCGCCTTGCGGGGTTTGGGCTGGCCCCACAGCTCCTCGAGGTTGTAGTGCGAGCGTATCGCCGGCTGCATGATGTGGACCACGATGTCGCCCAGGTCGATCAGCACCCAGTCGCCTCCGTCCTCGCCCTCCACGCCGTAGACTCGCCCGCCCGCCGTTTTTGCTTTTTCCTGGACGTGGCTCGCCAGCGCCTTCAGCTGCCTGGCGGAGTCCGCGCTCGCGATGATCACGCGGTCGAACATCGAGGTGAGATGGGCGACGTCGAAGATCTCGACCTCGCGCGCCTTGATTTCCTCGAGCGCCGCGATGGCCGCCTTCTGGAGCTTGCGAAGGTCGATCATCAGGGAGCGCCGTTCTCCTTGGCGTACAGTCCGTGCGCCTCGATGTAGTCGAGAACCGCCGTAGGCAGCAGGTAGCGCGGGCTACGCGCCTGGGCGAAGTGGGCGCGGATGGCGCTCGCGGAGATGTCGAGCGCGGTGGTGCCGTAGGTAACGACGCTTCCCCCCGGGCGCTCGCGAAGGACATCCGGAGTACCGGCGCGCTGGCGCCATTCGGCCGCCAGCGCGCCGGGCATTCCCCCCGGGGTGAGCGAGTGCCCGGGGCGCTGCGCGACGAAGATGTGCGCGAGATCGAACAGGTCGCGCCAGCGCAGCCAGGCGGTGAGGCTGCGAAAGGCGTCGGTGCCGAGCAGGAGCACGATCGAGCGCTTCGCTCCGAGCTCGCGGCGCAGCCGCTCGAGCGTCTCGACGGTGTAGCTGGGCGCCGTCGTGCGGGTTTCCGCGTCATCCAGCTCGAACAGAGGATTTTTTTCGATGGCGAGACGCGTCATTTCGAGGCGGTGCGCCGCACTTGCCATGGGCGCGACGCGATGCCAGGGCTGGCCGGCGGGGACCCAGCGCACCAACTCGAGCCCCAGGATCTCGGAGGCTTCCTGGGCGAGGCGCAGATGCCCGAAGTGTACCGGGTCGAAGGTTCCACCCATGATGCCGATCGGAGCGCTCATTCGCGCACCGGGCACAAGGCCGATTTCGTGAGACCGGACAGGGCGGCGATCGGGAAGGTCTTCAGATTTGCCTCAGGTGCGAATCTGGCCGCTGCCGAAGACCACGTACTTCTGCGAGGTGAGGCCTTCCAGGCCCACCGGACCGCGGGCGTGCAGCTTGTCGGTCGAAATGCCGATTTCAGCGCCGAGGCCGTACTCGAAGCCGTCGGCGAAGCGCGTCGAGGCGTTCACCAGCACCGAGCTCGAATCGACTTCGCGCAAGAAACGCTGCGCGTGCGCTTCGTCCTCGGTGACGATCGCGTCGGTGTGCTGAGAACCGTATTTGCCGATGTGGGCCATCGCCGCATCGAGATCTTTCACCAACCGTACTGCCAGGATGGGCGCGAGGTACTCGGCGTACCAGTCTTCCTCGATCGCGGCCTTCATCGCGGGAACGAGCTTGCGCGCGGCCTCGTCGCCGCGCAGCTCCACGCCCTTTTCCGTATAGATCTTCGCGAGCCGCGGCAGCACCTTGGGCGCGATTGCCTCGTTGACGAGCAGCGTCTCCATCGCGTTGCACACGCCGTAGCGCTGCGTCTTGGCGTTGTCGGCGATGCGGATCGCCTTGTCGACGTCTGCGCTGTCGTCGATGTAGACGTGGCACACGCCTTCCAGGTGCTTGATCGTCGGGATGCGCGATTCGCGCATCACCCGCTCGATCAGGTCCTTGCCGCCGCGCGGCACGATGATGTCCACGTACTCGTTCATCGAGAGCAACTGGCCGACCGCATCGCGGTCCGCGGTCTGGACCACTTGCACCGCGTCGTGGGGCAGCTTGGCGGCGCGCAAACCCTCGTGCACGCACGCGGCGATCGCCACGTTGGAGCGCACCGATTCCGAGCCGCCCCGCAGGATGCAGGCGTTACCCGCCTTCAGGCACAGCGCCGCGGCGTCGGCGGTCACATTGGGGCGCGATTCGTAGATGATTCCGATCACGCCGAGCGGCACGCGCATCCTGCCGACTTTGATACCGGAAGGCTGTTCCTTCAACTCGCTCACCTCGCCGACCGGGTCGGGAAGTTTGGCCACCTGCTCGAGTCCTTCCGCGATCGCCTGGATGCTCTTTTCCGTGAGCGTCAGCCGGTCGATGAAGGCCGCATCCCTGCCCGCGACGCGGGCGGCCGTCAAGTCCGCCGAGTTGGCGGCGAGCAGCTTTTTCGCGTCCCGGCGCACCGCCGCCGCGGTCGCGAGCAGCGCGCGATTCTTGCTGGCGGTATCGGCCCGCGCGAGCGCATGCGAAGCGACGCGGGCGCGTATGCCCATCTCGAGCATGTAGGACTTGATGTCCGAAGGGGCGTTCATCGGTGGAATTTTACGCCGGTGAGCGGCGCTGTGCAGGCGACGCTTGACGGGTCAAAGGCTCTCCGCGACTCCGCGCACGACGAAGAAATACAAACCGACGATCAATCCGATTAAAGCACCCAGTCTGCCCGTGAGTTCGATCTCCTTGACGCCGAGCGCGGTTCCGGAGATCTTCACCAGATACTTATCCGCGTAGGACGTGAAAAAATCAGGCAGATAGGCCGAAACCAGGCTATAGGCGCTTTCGAACGCCCACACCCAGATAAAAACCGCCAGCAGCCAAACGACCGGGCGACTCCATTTGTAAAGCGCCTCGAGCCACGCTCGTGACGAGCGCAAATCCCTATATGGAACAACAGCGAAAAAATACACGACGAGCGGTACGACGAACAGGAAAATCGTACTGACCCTGTCAGTCTTGAGGTGCAGAATGTCTTTGCTGTTCAACTCGAAGTCGAATGCGAACAACGCAACGCAGCGATCGCATACGACGGTCAGCCAGAACTTATCAATCACCCAAGCCAGCATGAACCAGCCGATACAAGCGCCCAGTGCGATAAGCTTTGTGTTGGTCGTCCGGCCTGCAATCACGGCAGCCTCCTTTGCCCAGTTGGCACGTAGTCGTCCTTCGGACCATGCTAAAACCATATTTAGATCGATGCAAACGTCATCGACGTGCATGACTTCCGGCTGATTGCTCATGGACCCGCTCGAATATTCCCGCTACGCGCGGCAGCTCGTCGCCGCGAGGCCCGAGTTGCGCGAGGAGCTGGAGCGGGCGAAGGACGCGGGCTGGACGCGCGATGCAATGCAGACGTTCCTGCGCGCGCAGGGCGCCGCGGACGAGGCCACGCTGCATTCGGCGCTGCGGAAGCTGCGCCAGCGCGTGTTTCTGCGCACGATGGCGCGCGATCTTTCGGGGAAGGCGAGCCTCGACGAAGTGTGCGGCGCGATGTCCGTGCTGGCCGAGGTCGCCGTCGATGCGGCGATCGCGTTTCTCGGGCCGCGGATCGCGCAGACGATCGGCGGCCGGCATCAGGACCTTGTCGTGGTGGGCATGGGGAAGCTCGGCGGCGGCGAGCTCAACGTGTCCTCGGATGTCGATTTGGTTTTCCTTTACCCGGATGAGGGCGAGGGAGCGGCGGAGAAGCTCGAATTCTTCACGCGTCTCGGGCGCCGCCTGATCGCCGCGCTGGGCGAGCGCACCGAGGACGGATTCGTTTTCCGCGTCGACATGCGTCTGCGTCCCTGGGGCGACTCCGGGGCGCTCGCCACGAGCTTCGATGCGCTCGAGGAATATTTCGTCACCCAGGGCCGGGAATGGGAGCGCTACGCCTGGATCAAGGCGCGGGTGCTCGGGTCCCAAGGCGAGAGCGAAGCGCTCGCCGCCGTCGTGCGTCCGTTCGTGTACCGAAGATACCTCGACTATGGGGCATTCGCGGCGATGCGCGAGCTGCACGCGCAGATCCGCGCGGAGGTGGCGCGGCGCGAGCTGTCCGATCAGATCAAGCTCGGGCCCGGAGGCATCCGCGAGGTCGAATTCATCGCCCAGGCATTCCAGCTGACCCGCGGCGGGCGCGACCCGGTGCTGCAAGTCCGTCCGACGCTCGCCGCGCTTACTCTGCTCGCACAGAAGAAGCTGCTCCCCGAAGCCGCGTTCCGGGAACTCTCCGAGGCCTACGTATTTCTGCGGCGCCTGGAGCACCGGCTGCAATACCTGGATGACGCGCAGACGCACGAGCTGCCGGAGCAGACGGAGGACCGCTCGCTCGTCGCCCGAGCGATGGGTTTCGATTCCTGGAATGTGTTCCGCACCGTGCTCGATCGGTACCGGACCCGCGTGTCCTCGCATTTCGAGCAGGTGTTTTCGGTCGAGGAAGCCCCGAGGCACGCGCTCGCGCCTTTGTGGATGGAATCGGAGGAAATCGAACCGCGCCTGGCACGCCTCGGTTTTCGGGACGCCGCCGGGACTACAGCGCGGCTTGCGGCGGTGCGCTCGGGCGCGCGCTATCGCGGCCTGCCGCAGTCGAGCCGGAGCCGTTTCGATGCCCTGATTCCAAGAGTCATCGAGGAATCGGCTGCGCGGGACGACCCGGACGCGATTCTGGCGCGTTCGCTCGATCTTCTGGAAACGGTCAGCCGCCGCGCCGCGTATCTCGCGCTGCTCGACGAGCACCCGGCGGCGCTCGCGCGTCTCGCGCAACTGCTCGGCGCGTCGAGCTGGGCGGCGGAATATCTCAACCGGCATCCGATCGTCCTCGACGAGCTGCTCGACGCGCGCACCTTGTTCGCGCGGCCGGACTGGAACGCTTTCGCGCAGGAACTCTGGCGCCAGCTCGCGGCCCGGCAGGGCGAAGAGGAACGGCAGATGGACTGGCTGCGCGAGGCGCATCACGCGCAGGTCTTCCGCCTGCTCGCGCAGGACCTCTCGGGCGTGCTCGGCGTCGAGCGGCTCGCCGACGACCTGTCCGATCTCGCCGACGTCATGCTTC
>DATDGA010000099.1:0-1898 GCA_036522335.1 Burkholderiales bacterium | reverse complement strand
GCTTGCCGTTGTCGAGGCATGGTTTTTGCGCGACGGTTGGTCTCTGCGAATAAACGGGCCAGGCTGGCCAGGCTCGATTACTCTCACAGACCAAGCTCTGCCGGCCCTTCCGAACCGGCAGCAAGGCGATGGGGCCTGTACTTTCTAGCTCCCGCTGTTACTCTCCGCCCTCGATGATCGCGATCTCGCGCTTGCGCAGCTGATTAACCAGCTCGTCCAGTTCCAGACCCTTGGGCTGCGCGCGCTTGGCCAGATAGCCTTCCACCTCGGCATCCAGGTACACCGGCAGCTTGAAAGCGGCGTCGGGCTTGTAGAACTTGCCGCGTTCGCCCTTGGAGAAGTCGTAGCGTTGCTTCATCGTTTCCTCGCGTCGGTGAAGTCTTAGAATTGCTGGAAAGTTAGGCGGGATGCATCCTAGCCGTCTGGAGGTTCGTGAAGACGAATCTTCGGATGGCAAGACGTGAACGCGACTCGGTTGACGCCGAGTCCAAACGGAAAGGAGCATCCCGATGAAGAGGATACCGGCAAGTGCGGCGACGCGCGAGCGGCTGGAGCAGCTGTTCAATGGCCAGAGCGAAGTCGAGGACGTCAAGGGCGCGATGGTGCGCGAGGCGGTGCGCTTGATCGTGGAAGAGGCGCTGGAGGGCGAGGTGGCCGATGCGCTGGGTCGGGGCTATTACGAAACCGGAGCGCGGCCGGGGACGGGCTATCGCAATGGCTACCGCACGGGCAAGTTGAAGAGCGCCGAAGGGGCGATCGAGTATGGCGTGCCGCAGGTAGCGGATCGGGCCGAAGGGTTTCGCTCGAAGATCCGCGAGATCATCAAGGGGCGCACCGGGGAGCTCGAGCGCCTTGCGGTGGAGATGTATGCGCGCGGGCTTTCCACCCGCGACATTGAGGCCGCCTTTGCCGATGCAACCGGCCAGAGCGTGCTGTCCAAGAGCGCGGTGTCGCAGGTGACCGAAGTGCTGTGGCAACAGTACGAAGCGTTTGCCGGCCGGGATCTCTCCGAGTTCAAGGTGCTGTACTTGTTTGTCGACGGCATTGCCGAGCGGCTGCATTTGGGGCAGCCGCGGGAGGCGGTGCTGGCGGCCTGGACGATCCTGGAGGACGGCAAGAGAGCGTTGCTGCACCTGGCCCCGGGCACCAAGGAAGATACGGTGAGCTGCCGCGAGTTCTTCCGCGACTTGAAAGCGCGTGGGCTCAATGATCCGATTCTGGGCAGCACTGACGGGGCGCCGGGGCTGATCCGCGCCTTCGAGGAATGCTGGCCCAAGAGCCTGCGCCAGCGCTGCCTGGCGCATCGGATGCGCAACCTCGAAGCCAAGGTGCCGATCGATCGCTGGGGCGAGTTCAAGTCCCAGGCGTGGGCCAGCTACACGGCGGCCAGTCCGAAACTCGCCGAGATTCTGCGCGATCAACTGGTCACCACCTGGCAGCGTGATCTACCTACTGCGGTGAGCTGCTTTCTCGACGACTTCGCGGCCTGCATCGCGCATCTGAAGCTGCCGCTGGCGCATCGCAAGGCGACCCGAACCACCAATCTGCTGGAGCGGCTCTTCGGCGAGGAGCGCCGACGCACCAAGACGATCCCGCATGCCTTCGGTGAGCGCCCCGTATTGAAGCTCATGTATGCCGCGCTAATCCGCGCCAGCGATTCGTGGCGCGGAGTGAAAGTGACTGAATTCGAGACCCGGCAACTGCAAACATTGCGCGAGGATCTGCAGCGCATTCATGCTGAACGCGTCCGCCCGGTGGTGCGGGTCTCAACGGAAAGTCGTCCCGCCAAAGTTTCCAGCAAAAATAGGACTTGACCGTCGCTCTCATGTGAGGAATCCTGGACGTGGGAATAATAGATTGATTGCGCGCGGGCAGACCTTCGGCGCCGTGGGGGGCTT
>DATDGA010000098.1:0-4649 GCA_036522335.1 Burkholderiales bacterium | reverse complement strand
AGGCACGGCGCTTGGTGCCCGCTTCGGTGAAGACGAGCGTACCGTCCGCGAATTCGAGCGCCGCCAGCGAGATCCGTCCGGGCAGCTTGCCGTCGTTGCCTATCCAGCGCAGGCGTCCGGCGATCATGAGATGCAGCACGAGAAATAGCGCTCCCTCGAGCTTTAGCACGATGCGCTTTCCCATTCGCCGGACGCCGAGGACTTTCCGTCCTTCGGCGGAGCTGACCGGAGGGGTCACGCTGCGCAACAGAAAGGGATTCAAGACCCGCACGTGCGCCAGCGTCTCTCCCCGAAGGCGGTCGCCGAGACGTTCGACGTAGACGACGATGTCCGGAAGTTCGGGCATTCGGGCGTGCGAGCGGACGGACCTTACCCGCCGAGCCGCCCCGCGCTGGCGCGAAGGTCCATGCTACTGGGAGCAATAGTCGTAACCGGTGGCGAACCCGCAGCGGCCCTCGTAAGCCCACTCGAGCCGCTGGTCTGCGACGCGAGACCGCGATACGGATTCCTCACCCGGATGGTCATGCCCGGGTATGCCACAAGTAACGGTTCCCTCGTAATCCGCCAGTTTCTCGACTTCCGCCGAGGCGAATTCTTGCACCGAGATCCGCTCGCGGCGCTTTGAGTGGTCGAGCCTGATGTCGGCCCGGCGAACGGAAATAACGTCGAAGATATTCGCCGTGAAGAGGATGTTACCGCCTCTTTTCCCAAGGAAAATCGCGGATAGAGCATCAAATGCCGCATCGCTGGCACTCCGATCGATATAGAGCGACACCGTCCAGGGTGAGCCCGCCTCGTCGCTATCGTAGAAGCCTGCTATGACCACGCTGCGCCCGGCGAGATCGACGCCGTCAGCGCAACCTTCCACAACGCGCCACGACAATAGAAACTGACAAAGACGAAAGCTCGACCGGCCGCCCGGCTTTCCATTGAGCCGGCGGCAGGGGCAAACTGCTTCGCAATTGCATGACTCATAGTAGGTCCCCGCAACGCGCCATTTAGAGGCTTCGCTCATCGTTTTACCTTATCACTGGTCACCAGGGCGCAGCGATCAACACTCCCCAAACCAGGAGGATTGCCCCGGTTGCCTGCGCGAACACGCGGGGTTGCGGCAGAATTTTTTCCAGGAGAACCAGCGCGGACAGTGCGGCGATCCAGATCAGATTCATCACGCCGAACGCGAATAGGAGTGCCATCAGCAGCCAGCAGCAACCGAGGCAGTACGCCCCTTGGCGCAGCCCCATGCGGAATGCGCCCATGGTGCCCTCGCGCCACTCGTTCAGCAGGACGCTCATTGGCGAACGGCAACGCCCGAGGCACGCATGTTTGAGCGGCGTGAATTGATACACGCCCGCTAGCAGGAGCAGAGCGCCGGTCATGAATTTGCTCGAACTCTCCATCATGGGCGAGACCAGCTGCGCATCCAGCAATCTCCATTGCGCAAGGCTGGCAAGCAGGCTGAAACCGGTCCACGCCGCGAGATAGCCCAGTCCTGCGACACCGGTCGCAAAAGCAGCCCGCCGCCGGCTGTAGCGCGAATAATTTATTCTTGCGAGTATCAGCATCAACGGGGCCGCGGCGGGGAGCATCATTGCAGCCATCATGATCGTCCACATGACAAAGACAAGCAGGATGTCCGCGCCGTCCCAATTGTCCATGCCCGGCATGAGGAGGGAATCGGCGGCCAGGTCCATGTGCGCCATGCCCCAGACCATATAGAAGACATAGGCCCAGGAAAGGGCGGCCGCGAGCGCGATGCCGGTGCCCACCGTCAGCGCGCCGTCCCGATAATTCGCAGTGCGGGCGTCAGGACTGGTACGAGAAGGCGGAATAGAGTCCATTCTTGCCGCTAACGTCGAGCGATATTCCGTAAGGCGATAGGAAATTCCATCGGAGTGCGGCGCTCTATCCGGGAAGGCGCCCCGCCACTTTCAGACGCTGCACGCTGTCGCCCGCGAGGTGGCTCCAGATGATGGAGTCGCGCGCGAGCTTGTCGGCGTGCGCGTCCATCGCGCACTCCGCGCCGCCGCGGACGTCCATGTAGAGTTCGGTCACTTCCTGCACCACGTCGGTCGAAAAATTCATCGCGAGGCCGGCGTTGGGCGAGTGGATCTTGCGATCGTGCTCCCAGGCGATGCGCATGACGAACGAGCGCAGGGCCTCGGTCAGCATGTGCATCCTGTTGAGCTTCAGCCTGACGAGCTGCTGCTCGAACAGGACCCCGCCGCCCTGCTTCGCGCTGCGAGCGTGCTGCAAGGCGACTTCACAGGCATCGTCGCAGATCCCGAGCGCGTTGGCGGCGAGCTCCAGGTCCCCGAACAGGTCCCCGCCCGTGGTATCCCCGCCCGCGCCGCCGCTCTTCTTCACCGCGCCGTTCACCTCGCCTACGACGTTGGCGTGCGGCACACGCGCGTTCTCGAAGATCATTTCGCCGTTCTGGTAGAAGCGCCAGCCGCTCTTGTTGAACACCTTTCCCGCGCGGAAGCCGGGCGTATCGCGCGGCACGAGGAACATCGTGGTGCCCTGCTTGAGTGGAACGCTCGGGTCGGTGCGCGCGTCGATGAAAAACAGCTTGCCGATGTTGCCGTTTGCGATGAAAGCCTTCTCGCCGTTGAGGATCCATTCGTTGCCGCGGCGTTCGGCGCGCAGCTTGAGGCCCGCCTTGGGGTCGTCCGCCGGCGGCAGCCGGTTGTCCGAGCCGGCAGAATGCTCGCTGATGCCCTTGCCGAGGACAAAGGTGTCGTCGGCGAGGAAGGGTTTCAGAAAACGTTCCTTTTGTTCTTCGGTGCAGCTCGCGGCGATGAGATGGCTCCACTTCCAGCACTGGCTAAACGCCTTCGATATCGCGCTGTCGGCCCTGGCGAGCTCGGTCATCACCAGAGCCTGCGTCACGAAATCGGTTCCCAGCCCGCCCCACTCCTTCGGAACGGCCATGGTGCGGAAGCCGAGCTTCGACCCTTTCCGGATGATGTCCCAGTCGAAGGTCGCGGCGGGATCCTCGATGGCGTCGCGCTGGAGCGAGATCGGCTGGATCTCCTCGCGCGCAAATTTCCGCGCCTTCATCTGCCATTCGCGCTGCTCGTCGGTGAGAGAGAAGTCCATGGATCAGGTGCCCGTCTTCGCCGTTCGCCGGTAGCCGGCGAGGACCTCGGCGAGCTTGAGCGTCGCGTCTGCGCTGCCGTCGCCCGAGTGCAGGCACACGCGCGCGTCGTGCACGTATTTTTGCATCGGCAGGTCGCGCATCACGCCCATGGCGCCGAAGCACTCCGCGGCATCCTTCGCGACTTCGAGCATCGCCTCCCCAGTGAAAACCTGTGCGATGGTCTGCAGCGGCAGGTCCGGAAGGCTGAGGTCGGCGATCGCCTCGGGGTGATCGGAGGCCCAGGCCGCCCGCCAGATCGCGGCCCGCGCGACTTCCAGCCGGATCGCGATTCCGGCGAGCTTCGCGCCGATGGCCTGGTGTTCCACGATGCGCCGGCCGCCCTGCACCCGGAGTTGCGCGTAGTCGAGGGCCGCTTCATAGGCGGCGCGGCCGATGCCCAGGTTCAGCGCCTGGAACTGCGGGCTGCCGCGGCCTTTCGCTTCGAGGCCCTCCGCCAGCGGACTGCGTCCTTCCCCGCCCAGAAGGTATTCCGCCGGCACCCGGCAATTTTCGAACGTCACCTCGCCATAGCTGCCGTGAAACCAGTGTCCTTCCAGCGCGCGCACCGATACGCCCGGCGCATCACGCGGAACCAGCAGCGTGCCGACGCCGGCGGCGGTGCCTGCCTGCACGGCGAACAATTTCGCGAGAGGAGCGTTCGGCACGGCGATCTTGGTTCCGGTGAGCGTCCATTCGTTGCCGTCGAGTCTGGCGACCGTGCCGATGCCAGGCTCCGGCCGCGGCCGGTGATAGTGAATTCCGAGCGCGGTCCCGCCTCCGGTTTCCAGCGACGCCAGCGCGAGATGGAACGCGTCGTCGCGGACGAACGGAGGAAGGAAGCGATCGCGCTGCGCGGGCGTCATCTCGCGCTCCAGCAGCCGGCCGAGGGCCGCCGTGTGCGCCAGCACCGCGGCGATGTCCGGATCGCCTACCGCCAGCTCCTCGGTGACGATGCAGGCGGTGAGATTGTCCGCGCCGGCGCCGCCGGCCGCCTCCGACAGCGCCAGCGTGCGCAGCCCCAGCTTCGAGGCCTGGCCGAGCTGCGCCGCGAGCAGCGGCTTGGCGAACGGCTCGAGGCGCTCGGGCTTGAGCGCGACGGGCTTCACTTCCCGCGCGACGAAATCGCGGACCGTGTCGCGGATCTCGAGCTGCTCAGCGCTGAGATGCAGGTTGAACATTCGCGCCTATTCGCCCTTGATCCCCAGCGTCTTGATCACCCCCGCCCACTTCTCCAGCTCCTCGCGGATATAGGCGGCGAAATCCTCGGAATCGCGATAGGAGGGGACGATCTGCTGCTCCGCGAAAATCTTCAGCACTTCGGGGTCCTTGAGAAAGGCGGCGGTTTCGCGGCTGATGCGCGCGACGATCTCGGGCGGCGTCTTGGCCGGCGCGAAAATGCCGACCCAGGCGGCGAACTCGAACCCGGGAACGGTCTCGGCGATCGCCGGAATGTCGGGCAGCGCCGGGAGGCGCTTCGCTTCGCCTACCGCCAGCGCTGTCATCTTGC
>DATDGA010000097.1:0-22865 GCA_036522335.1 Burkholderiales bacterium | reverse complement strand
GCCGCAGCGGCGCCGCTAAACAATATCAAAGCAAGCAGGAATCTCACGTGCGTTCCTCTCGAGGAATGAAGCGCGTCGCCATGACCTGGCAGCGCTTCACCAGGCGGTGCTCGTCGGGACCGTAGTCGGCCACCGCGTTGTGGATGGTGCCGATATCCTCCCACATCAGGACGTCGCCCTCCTGCCAGTGGAAAGCGTAGCGATACTCGGGCTTCAACTGGTGCTCGAACAGGAACGCCAGCGTCCGCTCGCTCTCTTTCTCGGGCAGCTCGTTGATGCGGATCGAGTAGCCCGGGTTCGCATACAGCACTTTGCGCTGCGTGACCGGATGCGTGAGAAAGATCGGATGCGACACCGGCGGCTTCGCCTTCTTCTGCGCCTCGGTGAGCGGCGGGCGCTTGCTGCCCTTCTCGCGCCTCATCATCTCCCAGAACTTGTTGAAGTCGTGCAGCACCGTCATGCCCTCGAGATCGCGCTTCATTTCGGCCGGAAGGCCGTCGTACGCGGCGTGCATGTTGCTGAATTCGGTCGCTCCGAGCGGCCTGCCGCCGCGCTTGGGGATCTTGATGCCGTAGAGCACATTCGCGAACGCGATCATCCGGCTGTAGGACATGTCGGTGTGCCAGTCCTGCCCCGCGTCGGCGAGGCCGATCGGCTTGCCGTTCTCCACCATGTTGGAGAGGATCATCACTTCCGGAATCCCCGGCTCCTGGAAGGCGTTGGCGACGTTGATCTCGAGCTTGCCGAAGCGCGCGCTGAAATCGGCGAGCTGCCGGCCCGTAAGCTTCTGCCGCGGGAAGCGCACCATGCCGAATCCCCCCAGCGCGCGCAGCACGGCGTCGAACTCATCGTCCGACAGCGGCCGCGCGAGATCGAGCCCATCGATCGTCGCCCCGAGAGTCTCTCCGCTGCTTGTCACCTTGAACATCTTGGTCTCCGTGTCCAAAATCCTGCTTCGACCGTTCATCCTTCGACAGGCTCAGGACGAACGGCCATTCATTGGCCGTTCGTGGTGAGCTTGTCGAACCACGCCGAATCAATCGATCTTCAGTCCCGCATCCTTGATGATCTTCGCATAGCGCGCGGTGTCGGCGCGAACCATCGCGGCGAACTCCTCGGGCGAGCGCGTCACCGTGCCGTCGGCTCCCGCTTCCGCGAGCCGCGCGCGCGTGTCGGGCGCGTCCATTGCTTTCGCGATCTCCGTATGCAGCCGGCCGACGATCGCCGGCGCCGTCCCGCCCGGCGCGAACACGCCGTACCAGGTGATGACTTCGTAACCCGGCACCCCGGCTTCGGCGAGCGTCGGCACGTCGGGATATTCGGGCACGCGCTTCGCGCTCGATACGCCGAGCACGCGCATGCGGCCCGAACGCACGTAAGCCGCCGAAGCCGGCGCCGTGTCGAACGCGACCTGATGCTGGCCCGCGAGCAGATCGGCCATCGACTGGCCGCTGCCCTTGTAGGGAACGTGCACGAGGTTCACCCCGGCCATGCTCTTGAAGATCTCGCCCGCGAGATGCGGCGTGCTGCCGTTGCCGGCGGAAGGAAAACTCAGCTGCCCGGGCCGCGCCTTCGCATACGCGATCAGCTCGGAGATCGAATGCACCGGGAGCGAGGGATGCACGACGACGAAGTGCGGCACCGAGGCGGCGAGCGTGACGGGTGCGAAGTCCTTCATCACGTCGTACTGAAGGTTCGGGAAGAGGCTGGGCGCGATGGCGTTCACCGACACGTGTCCCATCATGATGGTGTAGCCGTCGGGGGGCGATTTTGCGACCATCGCAGCGGCGACCGTGCCGGTCGCGCCAGGCCGGTTCTCGATCACCACCGGTTGCCCGAGATTCTCCGAGAGCTTCGGCGAAACGATGCGCGCGACCACGTCGGTGCCACCTCCGGGCGGGAAACCCACGACCATCCGGATCGGCCGGATCGGATAGCTCTGCGCATGCGCCGGAGCATGCAGTATCGCAAGCAGAGCGAGCAGGGAGACGGTCAGTTTATTCATCGGCGGGTGTCCGGTGGGTCCTTGCGAAAGGATCGCACCCGGTCCGCGGTGAATTCTACGCCATACGCTCGCGCGCCTCGCGCCGCCGTCGGGTGGGACATCCTCACGGTAAGCCCAACTTTCCTATCGTTTTTTTGTCCGCCGGACACTACAATACGGCAAGCTGGATGCTCTGCGGCCCACGGGGGAAAGCGAAGAAGAAACAGGATGGAGATCCGCCAATGACTCAGCTGCGCGCATGCCTTGCGGTAAACGGCGCACTCCTGCTCGCCGTCCTTTGCGGTTTCGCCCCGCCGGTGCACTCCCAGGGGGCCACCCCGCCGCCCGGCAAGGCGCTGGTATTCATTTTTCGGAGCGACCGGGAACCGGTCACCACTCCGGTGCCGGTTACCGTGAACGCGAAGGACATAGGCGCACTGAAGAACGGCACCTACCTCACCGTGATCGTCGCTCCCGGAAGAACCTTCCTGCGCACCGGCGACCGCGTGCTGACCACGTTCAGGTTGGACGCGGAACGCGACCGTACCTATTTCGTCCGGGTCGAGATCGTCCACGGCACAACCCAGTTGCAAACCGAGATGCGTCTGGTGAGCGAAGCCGAAGGCCGCCGCCTGCTCGCGCAGGGCGGCGTCGCTACTCCGCCCCTGGCCGCCAAACCGCCGCCGGGCGCAGTGCCGGCGGCCACGGCGCCGCCGAGAGCCGCCGCAGCCGCGCCGGCAATGACTGCCGCTGCACCGCCGCCGGCCGCCCCGCCGCGGCCCAAGCCGACTGCAAAGCCGGCACCGGCAGCGGAAGCCGCGTCAGCCGGCGGCTGGGAAATTGCCCTCATCCCGAAGGTGGGCACTTTCAAAATGTCCAATGGCACCCAGGTGGTCGCAGGCACCACAAGCAACTACGACACCTCCTCAAAATCGGTGTTCGGCATCGAGCTCGAGTGGCGCAGCAAGTCGGGCCTTGCGCTCGGGGGGGAGATCTTCTCCTACAAGAATGAACTGATCCCAAGCGGAACAACCAGCGCCGAGCAGCAAGTGCTCGTAGCGACCCTCAACGGAAAGTATTACTTTTCCACGGGACGCGGGCTGCTTCCTTTCGCCGGGGGCGGCGTCGGATACTCCGGTGTGACCTACAGCGGTAGTCTGACGGGGGGTGCAGGTGGCCTTGCATTGCAGGGCATGGCCGGATTGGAATACCGCTTCGAGCACGTCGGGATCAACTTGGAGTACAAATATCTTTCGTCTACGGTGGGCAGCTCCGAGAAAGTCAAGGTCGGAGGAAGCGGGATCCTGGCGGGCGTCAGCATCATCTTCTGAGACACCGAGCCGCGGGATCAGAACTTGATCTCCATGCCCAGGAAAGCGCCTTCGGCCACGTTCGCGCTGGTCTGGTTGTCGAAAACGGCGTGTACCTGGCGGTAACCGATATACACGAAGCTGTTCCTGATCACTTCGACCTCGGCGCGCACGCCGACGTCCCAGAAGCGCTCGCCGTCGATCAATGTCACGACATGGGGCGCATAGAAGCCGTAGCCCGCGATCGCGAAGGGACCGTTGCCCGGGAACCAGCGCACCTGACCGCCCAGCGCCAGCGCGGCCAGCTGCGAATCGCCGACCACGACTGAATACAGCTTGCCTCCCAGCCCGCCCTCGATTCGCGATCCTGCAATCGACGATTCGCCCGTGGCGAGGAGACCTACGTTCAGGTCCCGGTCCTTGGTGTCCCTGTTGTACAAGCCGCCGAAGGTCCACTCCGCGAGACCGGCGTTCGTGACGTAGTTGGCCTCGACGGTGTCGTTGGAAAGATTGATATCCACGGTACCCGCCGCGGCCGAAGCGCTCGCCAGCGCGAGCAGGGCAAACATCGAAAAACGCAAGCGCATGACGCTCCTTTGCAATTAAAGTCCACCGGTCTGCGGGCCGAGACTCCAGTTTCGCGCTTCCGGAGCATCGACGCTGTTGTCGGTGGCCCGCAGATTATCCCATCCCTCGAATCGTTGTTGCAGATCATTCGTTCGAGACGGCTGCCGGACGACGATCAGAAATCCCAGCGATAGCCCGCCGAGAAGAAGTAGCGGCGAGTATCCTCCTGGAGGGTTGCGTTCTGCGCCTTCGTGTCCTCGATGCCGGCTTCGAACTCGAGGGTGACGCTGCTTCTCCATCGGTAGCTCGCTCGGCCCACGGGTGAAATGCGCTGGAGGGTGCTGCCGTCCTGGTTGTCCTGTCCGTACCAGAACACCGCGCCGTCCAGGGTCCAGTTCGGCCCCAAGGGAAAGCGGCTGGTGAACTGGCCCGCGAGACCCCTGTAGGTGTCGGCGGACACCCGGCTCGCCGAGATAACCGTGACGTCGCGCGTCGCGTACAGACCCGTGCCTATCGCCTGCGCGGTGAACGTATAGATGTAGCCGCTGCCGGGAGTTGCCGGGTAACTGTTCGTCCCTTCCGTATGGGAGATACGCGATACGCTCAAGTTGGCGCCGAGCTGCCAGACGGAGGTCACCGGGTGCGTCAAGCCGGCGTAGGCGAGCGCCGACTCCGCCGTTACGGCGCGCGCGCGTTGGCGCAGCTCGTCTTCGCTATAGATTTTGAGCAATTGACTGATCGAGGTCGTAGGTTCGCCGATGATGGCGTTCGTCGTCTGCAGCGAAGGCGTCATGCGGTAATCGAGCAGGACGTTGAACGCGGTTTTCCAGGGCGCGATCCAGTTCCCCTGAGCGGTGGCCATATTGAGGTGGCGAAACAGCGTGTCGTAGTCCACCATCGACGAGAAGTATCCTTGCGGCACGAAGTAGCGCGCCTCCATTCCGATCGCGTCGCGATCGGCGATGCCGTCCACGGTTTGACGAAACACGTAGACATTCCCGGTCCAGCGCTGATTGAAAGGCCCCAGCTCGGCGCTGAGCCCGTAGAAGCGCTGGACCGAATCGATGCTGAAGCCCGGCACGACCGGCTCGCCCGCCGCCAGATTGAGGCGCGTGCTCGACGTGAGACCGTACCCGAGCAGAGCCCCGTCGAATCGCCCGGGAAGGCCTGCGCTATTGCCAGGCTGCCGTCCCAGACGCGCCGACGCATTGGCGGGCTTGTACTTGTACTCGTAGTAGGCGGAGTCCAGCCGGTTGACGCTGTCCTGCCCGCTGATGAAGTTCCTCGTGTTGTTGTCGCGGAAGACAACGCGGTTCTCGTGCGTGTCGTCCAGGAAGCGGGCGTTCAGATTGACGCTGGTGATCAGGGCCGATTGATCGACGACCGACAGCGTCGTCCGGTCGAGAGCATTCGGGCCCAGCGGCTGGGAGTCGATCTTGCTGTTTCCCCGATAGTAGAACTGCGACAAGCTGCCGCTGGTGAACGAGCGCCACCCCTGCTGAGGCTCGGAAGGTGCGCGCAAGGCCTCCATCTGTGGCACGCCGCTCAGGTTTACGAGCCTCTGGCGTACACGCACGGAGTCCTCGCTATCGGGATACCGTTTGAGGTAGTTCTCGTATTCAGTCCTCGCGCGGGCGGTATCTCCGCGCCGCTCGTAGGAAAGCGCGAGAAATTCCTGGGCGTCGCGAGTCAGGCTGCTTTGGGGTAAGGCAAGCAGCTGCGTGAAAGCGCGGATAGCGCCCGCGTAATCTTCGCGGACGATCGCGCCGCGACCTTCGGCCATCAGAGCCTCGGCGGAGCCGGCCGGAGCCGGCGCGGTCGAAACCGCCGGCGGTGGGCTCGCATGCGCCAGTGGTTGCGCCGCGACAGCGGCGGGAGCGGGTAGCGCGACCAGCGCGGGCGGGGTTGTCGCTGCGGGTGGGAGTGCTGCCACGGCAGCCGCGGGGGCCGCCGCAGGCGCGCGTGTCGCCTTTTGCAGATTGTCGCGCTCTTGCGCATTGACTTGAATCACGCGAGCTTCGGGAAAGCTCGCGGCAAGCTGCCGTCTCACGGTCTCCGCTTCGTCGCGAGTCTGGAAGAAACCGAGGCACAGTTGATAGCTGACGGCGTTGGCCGATCTCAATACCCGCCAATAGAGCGGGTTGCCGCGCAAGGCCTGGGGAAGCTCCGTGGCGGGCCGCTGGCTCACGGACGGCACCGTTGCGAGCGCCACCACGTGCAAAGTCGGAGCCGGCGGCGACTGCGCGAACGCACCTGTTCCGGCCAAGGCCAGCACAAGTCCGGCAAGCGCGGAAAGAACGGCGCGCGGGATCATGTCGGGTTTCCCAAAGGGCCGTTTTCGTCAGCGTTCCTTCCCCGCACTCGGGGAACGTCCTTCCTCCTCGGACGCAAAATCGAGCAGCAGGCTGCGGCGGTCCTCGCCTAGGCGGACGCGGCAGCGGACGGGGCGTTCGAACTGGATGAGCACACAGACCGGGCGGGGCACGGGCTCGCACCTGGGATCGAGCGAGACCCGCGCCGTGAAAGGCGGAATCACAGCGTCTCCCGGAGAGTACTTCACCTCGTCGGGAAAGGGCCCCTCGCCCGGCGCGAGCGGCGCAAGCGCCTGCAGGTACACGTTGACGATCTCGCCTTTCGCAGAAACGTAGTCGCGGATGTAGTGGACCGGTCCGGTCAGGCGCAGCCGAATCCTCGCCGCCGAATCGTGCCGCTCGATCGCAATATCATCGATGACCCCGGCGACGCTTGGCGCGGCGTGCAGCAGCACCATGATCGGGAGAGCCGCGAGCGCACCGCGCGCGGTCATCGCTCAGGTCCAGCCCCTGTAGGTCGACCCGGTATTGCCGAGCGGCCTGTGGCAGCCGGACTGAGAACAGTCCGTCCCGGTGCCGGAGTGGCTCAATGAATTCCTCCTCATGTTCCCGAGATAGGTCGGTCCCCCACTGAAATGGCAGCCTCTGCAAAAGCCCGAGCCGTTCCCCTGGCTGTTGTTGTGATTCATCGTCTCGACCGTAAAGCTCGTCGTGCTGCGGTGGCAGGCGTCGCAACCCATGCTCGAGCCGGCAAGCAGCTGAGTCTTGTACGGGATATGGTTGGCCGGCGTGCCAGTTGCGGCAATTCCGTTGTGGCAGGTGCCGCACGATCCCGGCGCAGCCGTCGCGTGGCTGAAGCGTGCGCCCGTCCAGGTCGCCGCAGAGCGATGACAGGTGTTGCAGGCCTCGTTCGTCTGCACGTGATTGGCGGGTTTGAACGTGGTCGCGATGCGGCTGCCGGGGCGGTGGCAGTATTCGCACTGTCTCGGCGTGCCCGCCATCTGCCCGCCGACGTGGCAATTTTCGCAGGGCGTCACGGCATGCACGCCCGTGAGCGGAAAAGTCGTGCGCAGGTGGTCGAAGGTGCTGCGGCCCGACTGCTGCGCTACGGACGCGCCCGTCTGCGCCAGCGCCGCTACCGCCATGACACCGACGACTATCGACCGCGCCAAACGATCCCTGTGTGCAGAGTACATGAGGTTTCTCCTCTCACTGGAACAAACGACTGGCACCCCCGGACTTGATGGTCCTGAACGTGCTCGTGACGTGGCAGCGCTCGCAAAGACTTCCGAAGCCGCCGTTGTGAATATCCTGCTCCGCGTGGCAGTCCGCGCAGGTGCTCGCGAGCCTCAGTTTCCCCTGCACCGGAAACTTGTGGCAGGCGAGGCAATCGAGGCCGCGGTGCTTTCCGTCGAGAACGAACGCGGTGCGTCGGTTGTGATCGAAATCCCACTGCTTCCAGCTGCGAGCGTTGTGGCATTGCTCACACTCAACGCCGAGCCTTTGCTTGTGCTTGTCGTCCTTGCGGTGACACGAGTAGCAATCGGTCTTCGCGTCCTTGAACTGCGCCGTCGTGTGGCAGCTCTCGCACTTCACGCTGGCGTGCTTGCCGAGGAGCGGGAAGCGGGTGAGGCCGTGATCGATCCGCGTCTTTTTCCAGCTCGCCTCGTTGTGGCACGACTCGCACTGCGGGCCGAGCTGTCCCTTGTGGCTATCGTCCTTGCGGTGACAGGAAATGCAGGTTGTCGCCAGCTTCTCCTTGTAGACGAACCCCTTGTGGCAGCTGACGCAGGTGATCTGGGCGTGCTTGCCGCGGAGCGCATAGCCCGCGACCGGACCGTGGTCGAAGGTCGTGGTCGCCCACGATCTCTCCACGTGGCAGCTCTCGCACTTGTCGCCGAAACGGCCCTGATGCCCCTTCTTGTCGTCGTCTTTCCTGTGGCAGGCAACGCAGGTCGTCGGAGTCTTCTCCTGGTACAGCATGCCCGTATGACACGATTCGCAGCGCGCGAGCTGGTGTTTGCCCTTGAGCTCGAACTTGGTATCGCGCGCGTGGCTGAACCTCGTCGTCTTCCACGCCATGTCGGTGTGGCAGGTCTCGCACTTGGCGCCGAATTTTCCGCGGTGTCCCTTCTTCCGATCGTCCTCCTGATGGCACGAGGAGCAGGCGAGTGAAGTCCCTTTGAAGTCCGGCGTCTTGTGGCACGATTCGCAAGTGACGTCGGCGTGGGCGTTCCTCAGCGGGAACTTGGTCTTGCTGTGATCGAAGCGCGTCTTCTTCCAGTCGGTCTCGCTGTGGCAGTCGGCGCACCCGGTGCCGAGCTTGCCCTTGTGCTTGTCGTCCTTCTTGTGGCAGGAGTAGCAGTTCGACGGTGTGTCGCGGTACTTGACCGAGGGCACGTGGCAGGCGCGGCATTCGATCTTGGACGACGCGTGGGCGCCTTTCAGGAGGAAATCGGTCTGCCGGTGGTCGAAGCTTGCGGCGTTGATGGGCGCAATGTTCGCGGTGCGTCCCTTGTGGTCCGTGTGGCAGGTCCGGCAATCCTTGTCCGACACGCGCCCGTGATAGCGCCGGCGCTGAGTCACGTCGAGCGCGATCTCCTTGTGGCAGTCGAGGCACTGCGCCCGCTGCCCCGCCCGGTTGAAGCGCACGTGACAGTTCTTGCACTCGCTCTCGAACTTGGCGTGCCCCTGGATGACCTGGCCCGGCATGACCGCCGTCTCAAGGCTCTGCGCGGACGCGCCCGAAGCGAGCAGGAAGAGGAGCCATCCAGCGACGATCCGTCGTCTCGGCATGACCGCCCTCAGTACATGTGCACGTAAACCACATGGACGATCGCGCTGAACACCAGCATGAAAACGAAAGGAACGTGCAGGACGTGCCACAGCGAAAACAGGCGTTCGTAAGTGCGGAACTGCGCGACCTCCTGCAGTTCGCGCATGTATCCCTTGAGTATGCGCCGGGCGACCCGGACGCGATGAGCCCGCTCCGCCCGTGGCCAACTGCGCTCGGCGGCCGCCCGCGACAGAATCCGCCCGACCTCGCGCATGCTGCGCCAATAGACCCAACGTGTCCGCACCGTGAGCGCGACGAAACGCCGCGCCCCGATCAGCCCGGGGCGCGTCTGATCCGTCGCGTAGGCTTCGAGGTCCTTGAGGCGCTGCTCGACTCGCGGCGCGAAATGAAATTTCGATTTCAGCGACTCGCCTTCGAGCCCGAGGCGCTCCTGGCGCTCGCGCAGCGTCGCCTGGCGGCCGTAGAGGCCGTGGTGGATCTTCGTGTAGATGAAGCGTCCGATGATGCCGCTGCCGGCTACTACCAGCATGCTGTAGAAGGCGACAGCGGCGTTGAGCGAGACTACCTTGAGCGTCGAGTGGTAAATGACCAGAACGGGTCCGGCGATTCCGAGGAACATGTGCAGCCTGAACCAGTTCCGCAGCTCGCCCGTGCGCTGCAGGAACTGCACTCGTTTGCGCAAGGGGTAGAGCAGCAGGAGCGCCATGAGGATCGAGCCGACGAGCCCTATGTAGTACCCGAGATCGGAGCCCGGCGTGTACAGCTCGAAGTGCCCCGCGACCCAGGCGCCGGCGGTGAGCACGAGAGCGACGAGCCAGATCGCCGTCGCCGACAGCGGACGCGCGCCGCCGCGGCGCTCGCCCTGGTGCGGGCGCTCCGCCGCAGGGCGCTCGACTCTGGCACGGCGCTCGACATCGAATGCGGGATTTGCTGGAGACGACAAGGTCTACCTGCCGGTGATTGCTTGACTCGGAAGTAATGACATTGTCATCTGACCGCCACGCAAGCAGCCATGAAAATATTCCACTTCGCGTGCAAAAATCGCCCCCGCCGTGAAAAATTGCCGAGACTCTGCTGGTTGGCTCCCGAGCACGGGCGTAAAGTAACATACGTCGATCGCCATTTTGTAGTGTCTCCTTTTAGCGACGCACAGGACGTTTCTCATTCTCATATGCTCGAAAGCGTCAACCTCACCACCCTGCTCATCTACGGACTGCCTTTCCTGGCGGTCCTGGCGTGGTACGTCGTGCGACAACGCCGGAGAGAGCGCGAGAGTTCCACGCGTCTCACTCAGGCCATCGAGGCCGGGTTGAACGAACCGGCATCGCTTCATCCGGTCATCGATCCGAGCCGCTGTCTCAACTCGAGGGCCTGCGTCGCCGCCTGCCCCGAGAACGCGATCGGCATCATCGGCGGCAAGGCCCAGCTCGTTAACGCGTCCGCGTGCATCGGCCACGGCGCCTGCATGGCGGCCTGCCCGCACGACGCGATCCAGCTCGTCTTCGGCACTTCCAAGCGGGGAATGGATATCCCTTTGGTGAAGCCCAATTTCGAGACCAACGTGCCGGGCTTGTTCATCGCAGGAGAACTCGGCGGAATGGGACTCATTCGCAAGGCCGTCCACCAGGGTCGCCAGGCGATGGACTCGATCGCGCAATTGAAAGGGAGCGGCTTTCCCTACGATGTCGTGATCGTCGGCGCGGGTCCGGCCGGAATTTCGGCCTCGCTCGCCGCGAAGGAGAAGAATCTCAAGTTCGTAACCATCGAGCAGGAGGACTCCTTCGGCGGCACCGTCTATCACTATCCGCGCAACAAGGTGGTGATGACCGAGCCGGTGCAGCTGCCGATCGTCGGCAAGATGAAGTTCAGCGAGGTGAGCAAGGAGAAGCTCCTCGAGTTCTGGACGGGCGTCGTCAAGCGGACCGGCATCAAGGTCAATTTCTTCGAACGCATGGAAACCGTGAAGCCCGACCGCCAGGGCTTCGTGGTGAGGACCTCGAAACAGGAATACCGCACCCGCGCGATCCTGCTCGCGATCGGGAGGCGCGGCACGCCGCGAAAACTCGGCGTCAAGGGCGAAGAACTCCCCAAGGTGGTCTACCGCCTGATCGACCCCGAGCAATACCGCGGGCAGCACGTGCTCGTCGTGGGCGGAGGCGATTCCGCGCTCGAAGCGGCGATCGACTGCGCCGAGGAGCCCGGGACGACGGTAACGCTCTCGTATCGAAGCGAAGCGTTCTCCCGCGTGAAGCCGAAGAACCGGGAGCGCCTGCAGCGGGCCGAAGCGGCCCGCAGGCTGAAGGTGCTGCTGTCCTCGAACGTCGAGGAGATCGCCGCAGACAGTGTCGCGCTCGAACGGGGCGGAAAGAAGTTCAGGCTCAAGAACGACGCGGTGATCGTTTGCGCCGGCGGCATCCTGCCGACGCCGTTCCTGAAGGAAATCGGCGTGCAGGTGGAAACAAAGTACGGTACGGCCTAGCCCGGCGGAGCCTCACTCCGGGGCGACACTCCGCAGCTGCTTGCTCGCGACGGAAATTCCCTCAATAAAGGTCAGGCACAGCCGGTTGAATTCGACGGGCTCTTCCTGGTTCACTGCGTGGCCGGTCTTGGCCAACACCACCAGCCGCACATCGGGCAGCACGCGCGCGAGAAAATCGCTCGGCTTGCGGCAGCCCGCGTCCTCGTCTCCGACGACCACGAGCACCGGCACGCGAAGCGACGCCAGACGCTGCTCGTGCACGTAGAGCGACGGCCGGCGTCCCTGCACGCCGCGCACGGTGTTGGCGTGGCCGATCGGGGACATTTTAGAAAGCTCCTCGACCGCGCGACGGAACTCGGCCGGATTCTTCTCCTGCATCCGAATGCGATTGGGGTTCCGGCTCATCTGCTGCGCGAAAGCCGGCATGCCGTGCGCTTCGATCTGCTTCGCATTGGCCTCGGACGCCTGGCGGAAAAGCGCGGGATCGTCGGAGCCCGTTCCGATGCCGACCAGCGTCGCCGAGATCACGCGCGTCGGTTCCTTCAATGCGTACTGCAGGACCGAGGCCGCACCCATGGACACGCCGACCAGATGCGCGCGTGCCATGCCCAGGCCGTCGAGGACCGCGCCGATATCGACGACCGCGTGATCCTGCGAGTAGGACTCGACGGATGCGGGCACCTCCGAGGGCGGATAGCCGCGCGCGTTGAAGACAGCACAGCGATACTTCGCGCGAAACGCGTCGACCTGCGCGTCGAAGCTGCGGCAGGAACCGCCGAATTCGTGGACGAATAGGACTCCCGCGCCCGCACCGCGCTCCTCGCAGTGGAGCTTCACGCCGTCTGCGGCGGCGACGATGTGATCCACATTCCTCCTTCGGCGGCAAGCGCGAAAAGCGGAATTCTATCCGGGGCGGGGCGGCTGCGTAGACGACGTTCCGGATATGATGCGGGAGGTTCATCGTCTGAAATGAATTCGTGACTTCTCCGCATCCGCTCGGCCGGGCTCCGATGGCGCTGTTTGCGGTCTCGGCCTTCGCCGGGGCCGGGACGATCCACTACCAGACGCCGATGCTCGCGGCCTTCGCCGCCGAGTTCGGCGCCGATCCCGCAGCCGCCGGCTGGGTGGCGACGCTCTCCTTCAGCGGGTTTCTCTTCGGTACGATCTTCTTCGTGCCGCTCGGGGACCGCTTCGACAAGCGGCGGCTGATCCTGATCGAGCTCTCGGTGCTGATCGCGGCGCTCCTTGCGATGGCCGCAGCACCTTCGCTCGCGCTGCTCTCCGCTGCGGCGTTCGCGGTCGGCGTCTCGGCCTCGTTTCCGCAGCTCATGATTCCGCTCGCGGCAGAGCTCGCGCCGCCCGAGGCGCGCGGGCGCGCGCTCGGGACGATCCTCGCCTGCCTGTTTCTGGGAATCCTGTTTGCGCGGCTCGCGGGCGGCTTCGCGGCTTCCTACATCGGCTGGCGCTGGGTCTACGCCTTCGCCGCCGCGATGCTCGCTGCGCTCGCGCCCGCGCTGGTGCTGCGGCTGCCGCACAGCCGGCCGCGGACAAGCCTGTCCTACGGCGCGCTCCTCGCCTCGCTCGCCGGGCTCCTGCGCGCGAATGCGACGCTGCGCCGCGCTTCCGCCATCCAGTTTCTTCTTGGAATTTCCTACGGCGGGTTCTGGGCGACCGCCGCGCTGATGCTCGCGCAGGTCCACGGATTCGGGCCGGCGCAGACGGGATTGATGGCGATTCCCGGCGCCGCCGGCCTCCTGCTCGCGCGACCCGCCGGGCGCTGGACCGACCGCTACGGCGCCTTTCCCGTGGTCACCATCGGCGTGGGCCTCGTGCTCGCAGCCTATCTCGCGTTCGGCTTCGCCTCACTCTGGATCGGTGCGGTGATCGCCGGAGCGGTGCTGCTCGACTGCGGACTGCGCGCGACGATGGTGGCCAACCAGACGACCATCACCTCGGTCGCGCCGGACGCTCGCAGCCGCTTCAACACCGTGTTCGGCGCGCACATCTGGGGAGGGAATGCGACCGGGGCCTTCCTCGCGAGCACCGCGCTCGCGCACTCCGGCTGGCTCGCGGTGTGCGCGATCGCGGTGAGCGCGTCTTGCCTTGCGCTCATCGCGCAGTGGCGCTCTCGGCCCCGATAGGCGCCGGAAAAAGCCGCAGGGTGCTCGAGTTGAGTTGAGAAATTATTGCGGTTGGATTCCGGCTTCGGTGGCGATTTTCCGGAACGTGCCCATCTGCTCGCGCACGAACTTCGCAAACTCGTCGGTGCTCATAGGCGCAGCTGCGATGCCAATCCTGCCGAACTGCTCGCGCACTTCCTTCCCCTGCACGATCGCGTTGACCTGCGCGTTCAGCTTCTGCACCACGGCGGGCGGCGTACCCGCCCGCCCCCACAGGCCGAACCAGAGCGCGAGGTCGTAGTTCGCCAGACCCGCTTCGGCGAGCGTCGGAATGTCCGGAACGATCTCGGCGCGCTTCGGCGTGGACACGCCGAAGGCGGCGAGCTTGCCTTCCTTCAGGTGTCCGATCACCGCATCGAGCGGAGCCATGTAGAACGAAGTGCGCCCGGCGATGGTGTCCTGGATCGCCTCGGGCGAGCCCTTGTACGGAACGTTCAGCATCTTGATGCCCGCGATCTGCGCGACGTATTCCGCGGCCATGTGCGTCGAGGTGCCCACGCCCGCCGACGCGAAGGGGATGTGCCCGGGCTGCGCCTTCGCCGCGTCGATCAGCGACTTCAGCGTCGGATAGGCGCCGCCCTTCGCGGTGACCATCACGTAGGGCGTCATGCCGAGCATGGCGACATCGACGATGTCCTTCAGCGGATCGTAAGGCAGGCTCTTGTAGATCGCAGGGTTCGCCGCGTGCGAGGCCGACTGCACCATCAGCACGTAACCGTCGGCATCGGCGTTGAGCATCGCCTGGGTACCGATGATACCGCCCGCGCCGGGCCGGTTCTCCACCAGCACCGGCTGCTTGAACGCGTCGCTCATGTATTTTGCGACAATCCGCCCGGCGATATCGGCGCCCGAACCAGGCGTGAGCGGAACGATGATGCGGATGGACTTCGTCGGATACTGCTGTGCGAAGGCGACGCTCGCCGCGCAGAGAATCGCGGCGATGAAAAGTCTGACGATGGTTTTCATTTCTTTCTCCCCTTATTTTAGAATTCCCTCTTCGCGCATGTAGCGCAGCACGCCGGGATGGATCAGGTCCTGCCGCGGCGCGGCGGCAAGCGTGTTCTCGAGCGTCGATTCGTTCCCTTGCGCGTGACGAGCGGCGATCACGCTCTTCCCCTTGTGCAGCGCGCGCGCGAGGCGGTAGGCGACGTCCTCCGGCAACGACGGGCTCGCGAGGACGAGCGAATACGAGCCGAGCGCGGTTAAGGCTGAGTCCTGGCCGGGGTAGCTGCCTGCGGGCACGTTGATCGTCTTGATGAAGGAGTGCTTCGCCAGGATGCGCTTGATGTCCTCCGCACCCGGCGCGATGAAGCGCGCGCCGCCCGGCGCCTTGGAGATCGCGACAAAGCCCGGCCAGCCTATGCCGCCGCCCCACAGCGCCGCGACGCGGCCGTCGAGCACCATGGCCGGGCCGTCGCCGGCTTTTTCGAGATAGATGGGCTGAAAATCCTTGTTGATGTCGAGGCCGAGGCCGTCGAACACGTAGCGCGCGAGCACCACGAAGCCCGAGCCGCCCGCGCCCCAGGCGATGGGCTTGCCCTTCAGGTCGGCGATCGAGCGCGCCGGGTTGTCCGCGCGCAGCACGAACATGCCGAAGTTGGAATACATCGCGTTGATGATGCGCAGGTTCGCCGGCGGCCGGCCGATTCCCTGGAGCGCTTCGTAAGTGACTTCGCCCGTCGCCTGGCCGATGTCGATCTTGCCGGCCTCGAGGAGCGGAATGTTCTCGGTGCTGCCCTTGGTATTCTTCGGCTCGACCGAGAGCGTGGCGTCCATCTCGTTCAGCGTCTTCGAGTACGCCTCGCCGTAGACGGGAAAGCCGCCGCCCGGGGTCGCCGTGCCCAGAACGACCACGGTTCTTTGCTGCGCCGCAGCTTCGTTCACACCACCGCCCGCGGCCGCCATAGTGAGGACGATGATTGCCGGGACGACGAGCGTGCGCAAGTCCCTCTCACCAGCCTGCCTCTTCATGTTTGTCGTCTCCCATTTCCCCGTGCGTCGATTCGAAGAGCGGGATTACTGTATCACGCGCCACCCTTGCAAAGGCCGGGACCGGGGTATAGATTATTTCACTTGCGCGGTCGCCCCCAAAAGGCACGGCACGCGCCGTCCTCGCCCAGGGGCGAGAGAACGATAACAAGAATATTCAGCACTCCCCGGACCTGACTCGAAGATCAGGGTAAGGGAACCCAATCATCGAAGGAGATTCCTGATGTCTTCCAATCCTCATCGGTTTCGCACGCTCGCCTCCGCTGCGGCCGTCACGGCGCTGCTGACGTGGACGCCGCAGACTGAAGCCCGAGTCACGAAAATCGTAATCGACGACACACAACCGCTCACCGCGACCGGCCAAACCATCCCGTACCAGCAGATTTCCGGCCGGGCCTTCGGCGAGCTGGACCCGCGCGACCCGCTGAATGGAATCATCCAGGACATCGGGCACGGGAAAGACCCGGACGGCAAGGTCAGGTACGTCGCCACGTTCGTGTTGACCAAACCGGTGAACATGTCGCAGGCGAGCGGCCTCATGTGGCATGACGTTCCGAATCGCGGCAGCCCCCTCACCATCGTGGTCGCGGAGCGCAACTTTGGCGACGTGGGGCTGGCGAGTGCCTGGCAAGGCGACAATTCGGGCATCGACGCCAACAACGGCACGACCGTCCGCGCGACCGAATTGGTGGGTGGCAGACATTGGCTTCAGGTTCCGGTAGCCAGGCATCGTGACGGCTCTTCGATTACCGGGCTCGTGCTCGGGCGTATCGTCAACCGCAGCGGCCTCCCTGCACAACCGTTGATCGTCCAGTCGAACCCCGTGCCCTATTTGCCCGCGAGCCTGGATACGACGAAGGCCACGCTCGTGTCTCGCGATCACGAGACCATGGAGGGCGTGGTCACCGGAGAAACAGTCATCTCCAGCACCGACTGGAAGTTCTGCGGTGGCGGCACGTTCGCGGCGCCGATGCCGCTGACGGCTCTGCCGGTGCAGATCTGCCTCAACGGCGGATTCAATGTCAACAAGCTGTATCAGGTGGTGTATACGGCCAAGGATCCCTACGTCCTGGGCGCCGGTTTCGCGGCGTGGCGGGATGTCGGATCCTTCTTCAAGCACGCTCTTGCCGACGATTTCGGCGCGGCGAACCCCGTAGCGAGCCGTATCTCCTGGAGCATCGGGCGCGGCGTGTCGCAATCGGGCAACTTCCTGAGAGGCTGGCTGCATCTCGGCTTCAATCAGGACGAAGCGCGCCGCCAAGTGCACAACGGCGCCTGGCCGATCATCGCGGGCCGGCGCATCGCGCTCGATTTCCGCTGGGCGCAGCCCGACGGCGTGCTCGAACTCTACCAGGCCGGCAGCGAAGGCCCGCAGTGGTGGGCCGACTGGCCCGATCATGTCCGCCATCTGCCGACGCGGGGCATTCTCGATCGCTGCAGGGAAACGCACACCTGCCCGAAGGTCATCGAGCATTTCGGCTCCGCCGAAGTGTGGGCGCTCAAGCTCACGCCGGAATGGGTGGGCACGGACGCCGAGCATGACATTCCGCTGCCGAAGAACGTGCGCCGCTACTACATCCCGAGCACGACGCACGGCGGCGGTGGCGGCGGTTTCGACACCAGTCTTCCCGGCGTCGGCCTGCCCACGGTCGGGGCAAATTGCCCAGGCAACAATTACGGCACCGGGATCTTCCCCGCCAATCCGGTCCCACATACGCAGACGGTCAATGCGCTGCGCGTGCATTTCCGCGACTGGGTGATGCATGGCACGTTGCCGCCGCCCAGCGTCTGGCCGAGGCTCAAGCCCGACGCGGACGCAGACGACGATGATGACGACGATGGGCACCATAGTCATCACGAGGGCGACAAGCACGACGGCGACGACAGGCACGAAGGGCACCACAAGCAGCGGCCCGATCTAGTCCTCCCGACCAAGGAAGCCATGGGCTTTCCGACCATTCCAGGCTTGAGGGCGACAGCTCCGGAGGCGGGCTTCATCAATCCGGTTCTGGACTACAACTGGGGCCACGAGTTCGATCCCAGCGATGGATCCGGCGTGCCGACCAACGTTCCACCTCCGATCAAGCGCGTGATCAAGATGCTGGCGCCGCGCGTGGACGCCGATGGCAACGAAATGGGCGGGGTACCGGTCGTGCTGCGCGATGCGCCGCTCGGGACGTATCTGGGCTGGAACATCACCGACGGAAGGGACCTTCGTCCGACGGGCCAATTCCGCCCGTTTCACAAAGACCAGCTCTGCGACTACGTGGGCGGCATGATCCCGTTCGCGAAGACCAAGGCCGAGCGCCTGGCGAACGGCGACCCGCGCTTGTCGCTCGAGGAGCGCTACAAGGACCACGCCGGCTACGTGGCGGCGGTCAAGGCGGCGGGCGACAACGCGGTCGCGCAGGGTTTCCTGCTACAGGTGGACGCGGACCAACTCGTGCTGGATGCCGACGCGAGCAAGGTCTTGAAGTAGCGGCGCGGTCCGCGCCGAAGGTTCGAGGGCGCGTGCAGACTCCGGTCTGCACGCGCCTTTTCTTTTCCAGCGATCAGCGCGTGAGCCAGCCGCGCGCGCGCACGGTGAGCGCGGCGTAGGGAAAGATCCAGGTGAGCGCGAAGAACGAGAAGTAGGCATAGAGAATGCCGAACACGAAATCCCAGGAGCGTTCACTCCTCAGGTAGTAGAACACGTAGAGGAGGGACACCACCATGATCGCGAGCAGCATCCGGACGAACGCCGTCGGGTCGGTCAGCGCGTTCACCGTCCACAACGCGATCGACGCGTAGGCCACGGGATAGCGCAGGTTGGTGATGGCGCTCTCGTAGAACGCGAGCAGGCGCGGGAAGGGCGGCCGCCGCCAGACGATCCTCGCGAAGCGAAACTCCTCGCGTATATAGCTGCGGTCCCACCGCAGGAACATCCTGCACAGCTTCGCGTAGGTCTCCGGCACGATCGTGTGCACGACCGCCGAGCGCTGGTACACCGTGTCGTAGCCGAGCGCGAGGATATCGTTGGTGAGCGCGCGATCCTCGCCGTAGGTGCACGGCGCGCCGAGGAACCTCTGCCGCTCCCACGCGGGCAGCGCCTGCCGCACCACCGACGCCCGGTATGCGGCGAGCGCGCCGGGGCAGCAATACACGGTGCGAAACACCGACTGGGCGCTGCGCAGGTAGTCGAAGGACAAAATGAACCGCACGTGCAGCATCCGCGGAATGAGGCCCGCCCTGCGGTTGTGCACCGCGACTTTGCCCGCGACCGCGCCGACGCGCGAATCGCGGAACGGGCCCGCAATCGCGAGCAGCGCCCCGCGCTCGATCACGCTGTCGGAATCGACAGTGACGATCAGTTCGCCCGTCGCGCGCCGGAAACCTTCGGCGAGCGCGCCGCGCTTGCCGAGGTTCGCGGGAAGCCGGACCGGGGTCACGAGCCCGGGAAATCGCAAAGCCGCGTTCTGGATGTGGCGCCAGGTGTCATCGGCGCTGCCGTCGTCCACGGCGATGATCTGCACCCGGCCGCGCGGATAGTGCGCTGCGGCCACCGAGGCGATCGCGTGCTCGACCATCGCGCTCTCGTTGTAGGCGGGAATGATGACGGTGAGGGGCGGCGCATCGTCCGCGCGCGCCGAGGCGAACGGTCGATACAGGAGCCACAGAATCGTGCGCAGAAAAAGCAGCAGCATTCCCATCGTGATCCATATGACCGTCGGCCGCACCCAGAGCATCGTCCAGTGCTGACGGCGTGCGATATCCACGAGGGGCTGCAGGAGCGGCGTCGCGAGTGCCGCCCAGGCGAGCGCGAACATGCTGGAAAAAATCGCCGCGATCACCAGGTAGTCCCAGCCGTCGCCTTGCGGGGGTCGTATCGTGTCCGCTACGGCTTCGAAGGTCGCGGATCGGACTTGAGTATTCATCGCGGAAAACGGAGAGGCGGTGGCAAGCCCCAATCTTACTGTGCGACGTTGACGGATTGCTGAAACATTTCGGAAATCGTCGCTGAATTGCGCGCGGCCGGATTCGCGCACCAACGACGAGCGACGGCGCACGAAGATGTCGCACGCAGGCGACGGCGTGCAGGAAGCGGTGAAGAGATGTCGCCTCGGGGCGACACCCGCGGCGAAGGAGCGCGCCGCTCAGTCCGCGCGCGCGCCGGAGGACTGGATCACGCGGCCCCATTTCTCGGCTTCGACCTGCATGAACTTCTTGAGCTCCTCGGGCGAACTGCCCACGGCTTGAGCGCCCTGGTTCGCGAGCTGCGTGCGCAGCTCGGGCTCGGCTATCGTTGCCACCAGCGTCTGATTCAATCTGCCGATGACCTCGCGCGGCGTACCGGCGGGCGCGACCACGGCGTGCCAGGATGCCCCGATCACGCCCGGCAGACCGACTTCCGGCATGGCGGGTACATCGGGCAGGAGCGGCGATCGCACCAGGGCGGTGATCGCGAGCGCCTTCAGGCGCCCGGCTTTCACGTGCGGCAGGAACGCGGGGATCGTATTGAATGCCATCTGCACCTTGCCCGACATCATCTCGGGGAGGGCTTGCGCGACGCCCTTGTAGGGAACGTGCACGATCTGGATTCCTGCTTCGCTCTTGAACAACTCGCCGATCAGGTGCAGGCCCGAGCCGACGCCGGTCGAGCCGAAATTCAACTCGCCCGGGTGCGCGCGGGCATAGGCGAGGAGCTCGGCCATGGAATTCACCGGCAACACCGGACTCGTAAACAGCACGAAAGGCAGTATCGCGACGAGCGACACCGGCTCGAAATCCCTGGCGACGTCGTAGCCGAGTTTCTTGTAGAGACCCGGACCGATGGCGAGCGGTCCGACGTTGCCCCACAGGAGGGTATAACCGTCCGGAGCGGACTTCGCCACGGCCTCGCTGCCTATCGTCCCACCGGCGCCGCCGCGGTTGTCGACGACGATCTGCTGCTTCAGCGCGGCCGACCACGACTGGCTCACCAGCCTCGCGGTGGCGTCCACCGATTCGCCCGCCGGGAAAGGCACGACGAGGCGGATGGGCTTCGCGGGATATTGCGCAAAGGCGGTATGCGCAGCACCGAACAACAGCAGGGCGGAAAGAACATTCCTGGCTCGATTCATTGCGTGCCTTTCAACCGGAGGCGCAGTTAGCCTGTGTGCTGGGACGGCATGGTATTCTATCCGGAGATCGTCTGGCAGCTCTGCGGTACTTCATACAGGAGGACCCCATGAATATTTCCAGCTCACACCAGTACCTCGGGATTTTCTTCGCGGCCGCCTTTGCGCTCGCCCTCGCCGCGTGCTTCGGCGGCAAGACCATGGTCGAGAGCGACCTCGGCATCAAGGGCGCCCCCGACTGGGTCAACAAGGGCACCGCGGTCCTCAACGACAAGGACGGCAGGCTGTTCCACGGAGTGGGGTCTTCCCCCTCCCTGGGAGACGAGGCGCTGCAGCGCTCGACCGCGGACGACCGCGCGCGCGCCGAAGTCGCGCGCATGCTCTCGACCTATCTCGACGTGGTCGGCAACGACTACGCCGCGTCCTCGGGCACCGGCGCCAACGCCAGCGCCGACCAGTCAGTGTCGCGCCAGATCAAGGCGGTCACCAAGGTGAATCTCGCAGGCTCGAAGATCATCGGCCGCTGGAAGGACAGCAAGACCAACACGGTCTACTCGATCGCCGAGCTCGATCTGAAGCAGGTGAAGACCACGCTCGAGAACGCCAACAGCATGAACGAGGACCTGCGCCGCTACGTCGGCCGCAACGCCGAGAACATCTTCGACAAAGTGTCCAAGGAGGCCAAATGAGCCGCCGTCCATCGCTGCGCGCGGGCCTCGCGCTGCTCGCGCTCGTCACGGTCACCGCCTGCTCGACCAAGGTCGAGCGCCTTGACGAATCCAAGGCGGTGGATCTGAGCGGGGGCTGGAACGACACCGACTCGCGCATGGTGTCCCAGGAAATGATCCAGGATTCGCTGTCGCGCCCCTGGCTGCAGGAGTTCCGCGGCCGTCCGGGGCAGGCGCGGCCCGCAGTGATCGTCGGCGAGGTCCGCAACCTGAGCCACGAGCATATCAACGTCAACACCTTCACCCTGGATGTCGAGCGCGCGCTGATCAATTCCGGCAAAATCGATTTCGTCGCCACCAAGGACGAGCGCAAGGGGGTCCGCGACGAGCGCAAGGACCAGGACATCAACGCGCGCGGGGACACGCGCAACGCCATGGGACGGGAGCTGGGGGCGGACTTCATGCTGACGGGGACGATCAATACCATCGTCGACCCCAACGGGAACGAGCAGCTCCTCTTCTATCAGGTCAACATGACCCTCATCAGCCTCGCCGACAACCGCAAGGTCTGGGTCGGGCAAAAGGACATCAAGAAGCTCGTCACGCGCAGCAAGCTGCGGTTCTAGCGCCCGGCTTTAAGCGAAGGTCGTGTCTGCGTGCGGCGTTGCGGCGAGAGCTCAGTTGCCGTGCGCGGCGGCGTGCCTCGCCGCGCTCGCCGCGTGCGCGACCTTCAGCGACACCATCCAGTCCACCGAGCACAGCCTCGCCCAGCAGCAGCCCAGGGCCGCGCTGACCGAGTACGAGAAGCGCAAGCCGCCCGCCGCGGACCGCGTCCTCTACCTGATGAACACGGGAATGCTGCTGCGCATGTCCGGGGAATACGACGAGAGCACGCGCACGCTCGAGGAAACCAAGCGCCTGATCGAGCAGCTGAGGGCGCTCTCCCTGCGCGAGCAGGCGCTCTCGTTCACCGTCAACGACGCCAGCAAGAGCTTCGTCGGCGAGGACTTCGAGCGCGTCATGGTCAACAACTATCTCGCGCTCAACTACCTGGAGCGCGGCCAGCTCGACGCCGCGCGCGTCGAGGCGCTGCAGGTCGACCTGCTGCTGCGCGAGAGGCGCCAGCGGTCCTCGGCCGACAATCCCTACGCCGAGGACGCCTTCGCGCGCTACCTCACCGGCATCGTGTACGAAAACGAGGGCGAGTGGAGCGACGCGATGATCGCCTACCGCAAGGCCTACGAGGCCTACCAGAAGCAGCTCAAGTCGTTCGCGGTGGCGATACCCGAGACGCTCAAGCACGACCTGATACGCCTCGCCGACCGCATGGACCTCGCCGAGGAGGCCAAGCGCTACCGCGAGGAGTTCAAGATCGCCCAGACGCTGAGCGAGGCCGACTTGCGCGAGCGCGGCGAGATCATCCTCACAGTCCACGCCGGGCTGGCCCCGCTCAAGCGCGAGCGTGCGACCACCGTGCCCAACC